>JAZUQI010000355.1:0-2211 GCA_045605625.1 Clostridia bacterium | reverse complement strand
GCCCTTCATCGGCGAAAAGGCCGGGGCCTTCCAGCGCACCGGTAACCGCCGGGATTTCTCCCTGGAGCCCACCGCCCCCACCATGCTGGATGTGCTGAAAGAACAGGGCTTTGATACCCTGGCCGTTGGCAAAATTGAGGATATTTTCGCCATGCGCAGCATTACAAACAGCAATCATGCCTCCGGAAACCCGGCCTGCATCGATGCCGCCCTTTCCTTCCTGGAAACGGATTTCAACGGCCTTCTGTTTGTGAACCTGGTGGATTTTGATTCCGTTTACGGCCACCGCCGGGATGTGGAAGGCTACGGCAAGGCCCTGGAATATTTCGATAGCCGCATTCCCGAATTCACCGACCGGATGGGAGAAGAGGATCTTCTCATCATCACTGCCGATCATGGCTGTGATCCCGCCTTCAAGGGCACGGATCATACCAGGGAATATATTCCCATCCTTTGCTTCAAAAAGGGCATGCAGGGCCTCATCCCCATCGGCACCCGGAAAACCTTTGCCGATCTTGCCCAAACCATTTGTGATTACCTGGGTGCTAAGGCGAATTTCGCCGCATCCTTTGCCAAAGAATTGGAGGGCTGAAACATGGATTATATGGAACGCATCACCCTGGCCGCCGATACCATTCGGGAAAAAATCGGCACGGCGGAAATTGCCGTCATTCTGGGCAGCGGTCTGGGGGATTTCGGCACAACGCTTTCCGATGTGCGCAGCATTCCCTACAGGGATATTCCCGGCTTCCCCCACGCTTCCGTGCAGGGCCACGCCGGGGTGCTTTCCACCGGCATCAAGGGCGGCAAGCGCATTCTGGTGATGAGCGGCCGCTTCCACGCCTATGAAGGCCACCCCATGGAAGATGTAACCCTGCCCATCCGGGTGATGGCCAGGCTTGGCGTGAAAAAGCTGATCGTCACCAACGCCGCCGGGGCGGTAAACACCGCATTTTACCCCGGGGATCTGATGCTGATCACCGATTTTATCAACCTTTCCGGCATGAACCCCCTGATCGGCAAAAACCTGGATGCCTTTGGCCCCCGGTTCCCGGATATGAGCAATGCCTTTGATAAATCCCTCCGGGCGCTGGCCCTTTCCTGCGCCGAAGAAAACGGCATTCCCCTGCAGCAGGGCGTGTATACCTGGATGAGCGGCCCCACCTACGAAACCCCGGCGGAAATCCGCATGGTGCGCACCCTGGGCGGCGATGCCGTGGGCATGAGCACCGTACCCGAAACCATTGTGGCTAACCACTCCGGCATCCAGGTGCTGGGCATTTCCTGCCTCACCAATATGGCCGCCGGCGTTCTGGATCAGCCCATTAACCATCAGGAAGTGATGGAAATGGGCCTGAAAGCCCGGGATCGCTTTGCTTCTCTCGTCACCGCTGTGATTGAAAAAATGTAAGGAAGAACCAAAATGGATAACGAAATGATGGACGATCTGCAATCCATGCTGGAAGATGCCCTGGATGAACTGCGGGAAGAGATGGAAGACAGTCTGCAGGAATTAATCAGCGATTCCATCAGCGAATTTTTCGCCGAGGGCATGGAAGAAGTGCTGCACAATCATCAGTTTGTTCTCAAAGACGGCACCGTGATCCAGCCCCGGCAGAAAACCAAAGTGCTCAGCCCGGATAAAACCCGGCTGTATCCCTGTTACGGCGGCCTGCGCATCGACGGCACCACGTTGCAGGTGCAAACCCGCATCAGCAGCTGGAATAACCTGTGTGCCTACAAAACCAAGGAAGAAGCCGTGGACGCCCTTATGAAAGTAAAAGATGCCATGGAAAAGGGCCTGTCGATCATTGAACTGTAATCCTTTCCTGAATAAGCAATATAATCCCCCGTCTCCTACTGGAAACGGGGGATTTTGATTATGCTTTATTCAGGCCCCATCCGGGAAATCGCCTTCGTAGAGGTAACGCAGGGTGGCAGGGCCGGCCACGCCATCGGGGTTGAGGCCCTTCTTGGTCTGGAATTTCTTCACAGAGGCTTCGGTGCCGTCACCGTAATAGCCGTCCACCGTGCCGGTGTAATAGCCCTGTTCCTTCAAGGCATCCTGCATTTTCCACACCAGGTCGCCATAGTGGCCGGGCCGCAGGGTGACATACTTCACGCTGGGGTTGGGCGTTACCTTCACCCAGGTGCCTTCGGGCAAGGGGGTGGCGGTCTGGTAAGGCTTGGCGGTGGGTTTGGGGGTGGGCT
>JAZUQI010000354.1:0-7093 GCA_045605625.1 Clostridia bacterium | reverse complement strand
CCACCGGGCATGTGGGCACATCTCCCGGGGATGAGAAAGGCATTGCTGGCAGCCCAGGCAAAATTCCGGCACCGCCTCGGGCAAGAAAAATTCTGTAAATGAAACGTTTCCCCTTTGCCCCATTGCCTCCATAAAAATCTTTGCGGCTGTATAGGTATTCCCTTTCCGTGGACTGCCATGAATCACAACGACTTTCATTTCCATCCCTTTCTGCCTTGCTGCGTCTGATTTCTTCGCTTCTTCTTTCATACCGGAATATTTTATCAAATCCCTTCTGCAAAGTCAACGAATGGAGCCTGCGCATTTATGCTTGCCATCCTCCGGCAATGTGGTATACTGTTATCAGAATAAATCAGTAAGGTGATATCCATGATTCCCTGGAACATTTACCCCCGGCCCCGGATGAAGCGCAATTCCTTCCTGTGCCTCAACGGCACGTGGGATTTTTGCGTGTGCCCGGAAAACGAAAAGCCGTCCTTTGATGAAAAAATCCAGGTGCCTTACTGCCCCCAGTCGCCCCTCTCCGGCATTCACCGCAGCGTGCCCCAAACCCACCTGTGCCACTACCGGCGCAGCTTTTCCCTGCCGGAAGGGTTCCGAAAAGAACAGGTGCTTTTGCATTTTGGGGCGGTGGACCAGGAGGCCGTCGTATATCTCAACGGAAATCATGTGGGCACCCATACCGGCGGCTATCTGCCCTTCACCTTTGATATTACCGTCTATTTGCAGCCGGAGAACGAACTGATCGTTGCCGTTTCCGATCATCTGGACGAAGCCGTTCTCCCCTGGGGCAAGCAAAAGGAAAAACGGGGCGGCATGTGGTATACCCCCGTCACCGGCATCTGGCAAACGGTGTGGCTGGAAAGCGTTGTGGAGGATCACATCCGGGATATTGCCGTGGAAACAACGGGTCATTCGGTGTCCGTTCAGTTGCTGGGCACATCCGCAAACGGCACCCTCACCCTTTCGGAAACCGGCGCCGCCTACCCCCTCCAAAACGGCAAATGCAATTTTGAAATTACCTCTCCCCATTTGTGGAGCCCGGAAGACCCGTTCCTGTACCACTTCACCGCAAAAATCGATAGCGGAGATGAAGTTTCTTCCTACTTCGCCCTGCGCAGCCTGACCACGGAAACGGTGGACGGCCTGCCCCGGCTGTGCCTGAACGGAAAGCCTTATTTCTTCCACGGCCTGTTGGATCAGGGCTATTTTCCCGGGGGCATCTATACCCCGGAAACGCCGGAAGCATACGAAAAGGATATCCTGGCGGCCAAAGCCATGGGGTTCAACACCCTGCGAAAGCACATCAAAATTGAACCCCAAATTTTCTATGAAGCCTGCGACAGGCTGGGCATCATTGTGTTTCAGGATATGGTGAACAACGGCCGCTATTCCTTCCTTCGGGATACCGCCCTGCCCACCATCGGCCTGAAACGGCTGCCCATGCTCTTCGCCCGGCGCACCCAGCGGCAAAAGGATGCCTTTCTGCACCAGATGAAGGCCACGGTGTACCACCTGCGCTTCCATCCTTCCATCTGCCTGTGGACCATTTTCAACGAAGGCTGGGGCCAGTTTGAAGGTACAAAAATGTACCGGATGCTGAAAAAGCTGGATGATTCCCGGTTCATTGATACCGCTTCCGGCTGGTTCCGGGGCTGCGAAAGCGATGTGAACAGCCCCCATGTGTATTTCCGGCCCTTCCGCTTCAAAGGGCACCCTCTTCCCACCATCCTTTCGGAATTTGGCGGCTATGTGAAGAAGGAAGAAGGCCATCTGTTCGATGAAAACCATACCTACGGCTACGGCACCTGCAAGGATCAGGAAAGCTATATGCAGGCGCTGGAAAAGGTGTATGAAACGGAAATCTGCCCAGCCTTTCCCAAGGGCCTGTGCGGCTGCATCTACACCCAGCTGACGGATGTGGAGGATGAACTGAACGGCCTAATCACCTACGACCGGCAAGTGACCAAGCCGGATATCCGCCGCATGGGCAAAATTGCCGAAAAGCTGAAAATATAAGAAAAAAAGACGGTTTTCGGGCAAAAAATTCAAAAATAATGCTTGCCTTCCCTTCCCGGATATGGTATAATTGCGTTTGTGTGAAACGGGCGGTCCGCTGAAAAGCAAATGCTTTGTCATGAACGCCTATGAGGGAAGGAGGAACTATTCAATGAGCGAAATCATCCGTTCTATCGAACAGGCGCAGCTCCGTACCGATCTGCCCGAGTTTAACGTTGGCGACACCGTGCGTGTTTTCGTCAAGGTTGTGGAAGGCAGCCGCGAACGTCTTCAGGCGTTTGAGGGTACTGTGATCGCAAAGCGCAACGGCTCCAATCGTGAAACCTTCACGGTTCGCCGTGTATCTTACGGCATCGGCGTGGAACGCACGTTCCCGCTGCACAGCCCCCGTGTGGACCATATCGAAGTGATCCGTCGCGGTAAGGTTCGCCGTGCGAAGCTCTATTATCTGCGCAATCTGCAGGGCAAGGCTGCCAAGATCAAGGAAGCCGGCCGCCGCTAATCTTGCAAAGGTTAAGGGCAGAAAACAGGGTTTGCAATATGCAGCCCTGTTTTTTCTTGCCTTTCTTTTCCCAAGATGCTACAATAACCTTTGGAAAAATAGAATTTTTCCTGTGAATTCTCATCTTTTTCTAATCTCATTCCCCTTTTCCTTTTATCTTCAGGCGTTATGCTATACCCGTAAACGAAAGGAAAGCGAAACGCTTAAGGAGGACATGAAACATGGATCATTTTGAAATGGTAGAAAAGCTGAGCCAGAAGGCCAACGTGACCTACGAAGAAGCCAAAGCCACCCTGGAACAGTGCGACTGGGATATGCTGGATGCCCTGGTGATGCTGGAAGCCGCCGGCAAAGTGAAAACGGAAACCGAAGCCCCTGCCGCTTACTCCACCCAGCCCCAGCCCGAACCTGCCCCCGTGCACGCCAGCGGCAAGCAGGAATTTGTTTCCGGCATGCAGAAATTGTGGAATTTCCTGTGCAAGCTGATCAAGAAGGGCAACGCCAACAGCTTCACCATTGAACGCCACCACGAAGAAGTGGTCACCCTGCCCGTCACGGTGTTGGTGCTGCTGCTTGTTTTCATGTGGCCTGCCTCCATGATTCTCTTGATCATCGGCCTTTTCTGCGGCATGCGCTACCGCTTCCATGGCCCGGATTTTGGTGAAAACAACGGCATCAACAAGGCGCTGGACCAGGCCGTGAACACCATCAATAAAGATAAAGAACAGGAAAAGTGAGGAATAAAAAAATGACGGAACAGAAAAATAACGGCACCTTCTGGAAAACGGTGCAGGAACTGATCGAAAAGGGCAACCGCAATAACTTCTCCATCTACCGCAAGGGAAAGAAAGCTTTCTCCATCAGCATTACGGCCTTCCTGCTTCTGCTGATTCTCTTTTGCCCGGCAGTGCTGGTGGCCATGGTGGTGGGCCTGTTCCTTGGCTGCCGGTATCATTTCAGCGGCCCGGATTTTCCGGAAAATAACCAGCTGAACCAGTTCTTTACCAAGCTCACCGAAGGTGCCGAAATCAACAAGGAATAATCACGAAAGGCGGTAAGGATCATGCCCCGTATTCTGCTGGTGGAAGATGAAGAAAAGCTGGCCCGGTTTGTGGAGCTGGAATTATCCCACGAGGGCTATGAAGTGGAAAAGGCTTTTGACGGCCGCAGCGGCCTGGAAAAGGCTGAAGCAGGCGGGTTTGACCTGATGCTGTTGGATATTATGCTGCCCGGCATCAATGGGCTGGAGGTTTTGCGGCGCATCCGCAAGGCCTCCTCTTTGCCTGTGATTATGCTCACCGCCCGGGATGCCGTGATGGATAAAGTAACCGGGCTGGATATGGGGGCGGATGACTATATCACCAAGCCCTTCTCCATCGAAGAATTATTGGCCCGCATCCGGGTGGCCCTTCGGAAGAAAACCGCCCAGGCGGAGGATGCCACCCTGCTCACCTGCGCCGACCTTGCCTTGGATACCGCCCGGCACCGGGTTACACGGGGCCAGACGGAGATTGAGCTTACCGGCAGGGAATTTGCCCTTTTGCAATTTTTCCTGGAAAACAAAACCCATGTATTATCCCGGGAGCAAATTCTCACCCAGGTGTGGGGCTATCAATACATGGGCGAAACCAACGTGGTGGATGTGTATGTGCGCTACCTGCGCAATAAAATTGACGACCCGTTTGAACAAAAACTGCTGCACACCGTCCGGGGCGTGGGCTATGTACTGAGGGATGACGCATGAGCGAACATAAATCAACCGCCGTCAAAACACGCTCCATTGCCAACCGCATCAACCGGGTGTTTTTCTTTCGGATGCTGCGGAATTTTGTGCTGGTGGATCTTCTGCTGGCCGTTTTGATGCTGGGGCTTTTCTGCTATATGGGCGAAGCGGAAATGGATCCCATGCCGGATGTGCCCCTGCGGCGCACCCTTTCCTGGGAGGAGCAATTGCCCTTTTTTCAGCGCATCCCCTCCATCACCTATACCCTCACCGATGGGGAAGAATTCACCCACACCGTGCAAAACCCCCCGTTTTTGACCGCCGTGCTTTATGGCCTGTGCGGCCTGATCGGGGCGGAAGCGCTGGTGCTTCTCTTCCAGTACTTCACCGGCCGGAAAAATGCCCGTCAGCTTTTGTGGCCCCTGGAAAAGATGGCCATCACCACCCAGCAATTAACTAATGTGAAGCTGGATCCCCAAGCCCTGCATCACCTGGAAGATGCGCTGGCAACGGTTTCTCCCCTCTCCCCCAATGATAAGCTGCGCACCGGGGATAAGGAATTGCAGGGCCTGGAAAAGGCCATCAACGATCTGCTCACCCGTATGCATAACGCCTACCGGGAGCAAAACCGCTTCGTTTCCGATGCCTCCCATGAACTGCGCACCCCCATTGCCGTCATTCAGGGCTATGCGGATATGCTCAGCCGCTGGGGCAAGGAAGATAAAACCGTGCTGGATGAAGGCATTACCGCCATCAAGAGCGAGGCCGAACATATGAACCGGCTGGTGGAACAGCTTCTGTTCCTGGCCCGGGGGGATAGCGGCAAAAACCAGCCCGTGCTTTGCCGGGTGGATTTGACCAAGCTGATGAAGGAATTGTTCGACGAATACCAGATGATCACGCCGGACCGGCGCTGGCGCTTTGTGGGCGATGTGCCCGTCTATACCAACGGCGACCCGGCCATGCTGAAGCAGGCCGCCCGGATTTTGACGGATAACGCCATCAAATATACCGCTCCCGATGATTCCATCACCATCTCCACTCGAATGAAGGATAACGTTCCCTGCTTCGAAGTGCAGGATAACGGCATCGGCATCAAGCAGGAAGATATGGCCCATATTTTTGACCGCTTCTTCCGCTCCGATTCCTCCCGCACCCGGGCCACCGGCGGCAACGGCCTGGGCCTTTCCATTGCCAAATGGATTGTGGACCGGCATCAGGGCTATTTTGAAATCGTCTCCCGGGAGGATTTCGGCTCCCGCTTCACCGTGCTGCTGCCGGAAGTGCCCCTTCCCCTGCCCACGGAAGAAACCAAAGGTGCATAAATTTCAAAAAGATAGGCGAGAAATCCCCTTCTCCCTGTCTTTTTTGTTTCTTCTGTAGATAGAATTCTTCATTCTTCCTTCTGATTCCCCCCTTCTGTGCTTTTTCTGCTTTTGAAGTTGAAACCCCCACCTTTTTGTGCTACACTTTTCCCATACAAACAAAGGAGGGTTTTTCCACATGAAACGCTATGCCATTTACGGTGCCGGTTCCCTGGGCACGGTGCTGGGTGCATATATTTCGCAAAACGGCGGAGAGATTGACCTGATCAACCGCAACCAGGCCCACGTGGCCGCTCTGAACGAGAAGGGCGCTCATATTACCGGCACGGTGGATATGACGGTGCCGGTGCACGCCATCACCCCGGACCAGATGGAGGGAACCTACGATGTGATTCTGCTGCTCACCAAGCAGCTGCAAAACGCCCAGGTGGTTACCATGCTGAAGGATTTCCTGGCCCCGGAGGGCGTCATCGTCACCTTGCAAAACGGCCTGCCGGAACCTGGCATTGCGGAAATTGTGGGCAAAAACCGCACCATGGGCTGCACTGTGGAATGGGGTGCCACCCTTTCCGCCCCCGGCGAATGCACCCTCACCAGCGACCCCTCCAGCCTTTCCTTCCACATGGGCAAAATGGAGGGCATCACCGATAGCCAGTACCAAACTGTGAAAGAACTGCTGGAAAAAATGTGCCCCGTGCATGAGGAAGAAAACCTGCTGGGGGCCCGGTGGTCGAAACTGCTGATTAACGCCACTTTCTCCGGCCTTGGCACGGTGATGGGCGGCACTTTCGGCACCGTCAGCGAAAGCCGGGAGGGCCGGAACGTGGCCATCCGCTGCATGAAGGAATGCGTGGACGTAGGCCGGGCGGAAGGCATCACCTTTGCCCCGGTGCAGGGAAAGGATATCACCAAACTGTTTTACTATAAAACGCCCCTCAAACGTGCTGTTGCCACCCTGCTTATTCCCATCGCCATGAAAAAGCATGCGGCCATTGAGCCTTCCATGCTGCAGGATATCAAGCACCAAAAGCCCTGCGAAATTGATGCCATCAACGGCGTGGTGTGCCAGTACGGCCAAAAGCTGCACATCCCCACCCCCATCAACGACCGTATTGTGGATGTGATCCGTAAAATTCAGGCCGGAGAGCTGGAAGCCAAATTTGAAAACATCCGCCTGTTTGATGATCTTTTGAAATAAGAAAGGCCATACGAATGAACGATAAAAAAAACTGGCTGCAAGCCCTGAAATTCACCCTTTTTTCCATTTCCGCCGGGCTTATTCAAATTGGCTCCTTTGCCCTGTTTGAATTGTTTATCAAGGATTATTGGGTCTGCTATCTGCCCTCCCTTTTGCTTTCCATCCTGTGGAATTTCACCCTGAACCGCCGCTACACCTTTCAGTCCGCCGCCAATGTGAAGGTGGCCATGGCGAAGGTGCTGGGGTTCTATGCGGTGTTCACGCCCCTGTCCACCTGGCTGGGCCATGTGGCGGAACAGGCCGGCTGGCATGATTTTCTCATTCTC
>JAZUQI010000353.1:0-5523 GCA_045605625.1 Clostridia bacterium | reverse complement strand
TTCAACCTCCAAGGTTATCGAGCAGGGGGAAACCCACTTTTGCCGTCAAAAGTGGGTTGCCCCCTGTACCCCCTTCCCGAAAAACGCTTCGGGAGAGATACAGAATGCCACTTTTGATGGTGTTTCCCCGCATTCCTTTTTTTGTTTCACTGGCGCATGGCCTGAATCAACGAAAATGTTTCATCCAGGATCGCTTTTCGGGGGAGGTGCGGAGGGGGTGCTTTTGGCCACAAAAGCATTCCCTTTGCCATAACCCTCACCCTCGCCTCTTACCTGAACTGCTTCAGGAAGCGAAGATCGCCTTCAAAGAGGAGGCGCAAATCCTTGATGCCATAGCGCAGCATGGTGATGCGCTCCAGCCCGATGCCGAAGGCAAAGCCGGAATACACCGTGGAATCAATGCCGCACATTTCCAGCACTTTGGGGTTCACCATACCGCAGCCCAGCACTTCAATCCAGCCGGTGCCCTTGCACACCTTGCAGCCCTTGCCGTGGCAGTTGAAGCAGGTCAGGTCCACTTCGGCGGAAGGCTCCGTGAAGGGGAAGAAGGAGGGGCGGAACCGCACTTCGATATCATCGCCGTACAGCCGCTTGGCAAAGGCATCCAGCGTGCCTTTCAAATCGCCCATGCTCACGTTCTTATCAATCACCAGGCCTTCGATCTGGTGGAACACGGGGCTGTGGGTGGCGTCCATTTCATCGGCCCGGAACACACGGCCGGGGCATACGATGCGGATGGGCGGCTTCTGGGAAAGCATGGTGCGTGCCTGCACGGGCGAGGTGTGGGTGCGCAGCACGATGTTATCATCGATATAGAAGGTATCCTGAGCATCCCGGGCAGGATGGTTCTTGGGCAGGTTCAAAAGCTCAAAGTTATAGTGATCCAGTTCCACTTCGGGGCCTTCCACCACTTTGTAGCCCAGGCTGGTGAAGCAATCCAATACTTCATTGAGCACCAGCTGCATGGGGTGGATGGTGCCAACCAGGGGCAGATCCCGGGGTTCGGTTACGTCAATGGCCTCTTTCTTCAGGCGCATTTCCTTTTCGGCGGAGGCCATAGCGGCCTGCTTTTCATCCAGCAGGGCGGTGAGGCTTTCCCGGGCTTCGTTAATCATTTGCCCGGCCTTGGGGCGGTCTTCCGGGCTGAGTTGGCCCATGCTGCGCAGCAGGGCGGTCAGGCTGCCCTTTTTGCCCAGCACTTTCACTTTCAGCCCTTCCAGTTCCTGCAGGGAGGCCACATTTTCCAGCGCCTCACGCAATTCACGGCTGATTTGATCCAGGTTTTCACGGATATCCATGGTGCTTAATCCCTCCAAATAAAAACGCCCGAAGGCAGGATTTGCCTTGGGGCGTGATCGAATCTGATTACGCGGTACCACCCAATTTCCGTTTGCGTTTTTTCCGCAAACGCTCATTGACACTCTGTAACGGGAGCAGGCCCGGCGATGCCTACTTTCTTTCAGCACCGCAGCTCCGGAGCGAATGCCCTCCCCATCCTTCAAACGGCTTCCAGCCAAGGCCGTTTTTCTCTTGTGAATGCCGGGTTTGTGAGGGGTTGTTCTCCATCATCGCTGATTGTGCGATTATAGCACTAATTGGCCCGGAATGTCAAGCATTATCAAACCTTTTTTGTGTTGATCTTGGGCAGCTGGATGGTGATCACCGAAGCGGCGGAGCGGCCCTTGGTGATATTGAGCACCAGCGCAACGGCGGCGATATTGGTAACGAAGTTGGAACCGCCGTAGCTGAGGAAGGGCAGGGGAATGCCGGTGATGGGCATATAGCCGATGCCCATAGCAATGTTCTGGAACACGTGGAAAAACAGCATGCCCATCACGCCGATGATCACCAGCCGGCCGAATTTATCGTTGGTGAACCGGGCCAGGTACAGCATGCGCATCACCAGAAAGAAGTAAACGGCCAGCACTGCCATGCAGCCCACAAACCCGAAACTTTCGCCCACCACGGAAAAAACGGAGTCCGTGGAGGCTTCGGGCACATAGCCCAGGGTGGTCCAGGAATTGGGCAGGAAGGTGCCGATACCCGTCAGCTGGCCGGAACCGATGGCATCCCGGGATTTGATGATCTGGTAGCCGCCGGAATCGGAATACTTCTGGGGGTCCATAAAAGCCAGCAGGCGCAGGATGCGGTAATCCGTGGTTTCGGACATCAGCGCATAGGCCACCACCAGCCCAATCAGGATTACCACCGCCGCCAGCATGCCCAGCAGCAGCCGCCCGTCCACCCCGGCGAAAAACAGCATGATGAAGAACATGAACCCGATGACGATAACGGTGCCCGTTTCGCCCTGGGCCAGCACCACCACTGCCGGGATGCCCACGATCATGGCGATCTTGATGAAATCCTTCAGGTTTTTGATGGGCTGTTCTTTCAGGGAAAGCTGCTTGGCAAGCAGCAGCATGACGGATAATTTGGCAAATTCGCAGGGCTGAATGGAGCGGCCCATGCCGGTGTTCAGCCAGCCTTTCAGGTTATTGCTCACTTCGCCGGCCACCAGCGTGATTGCCAGCAGCCCCAGTACAATGTAGTACGCCAGGCTTACACGGGCCCGGATAAATTCCGTGGGAATGGCCATCACTACCAGAATGATTACCGGGGATACCAGGAAGAAGATGGATTGCCACATGCTGGAGCGGGAATTGAGGATTTTGTTCAAAAGGGGCTGGCCATCGCTGATTTCAATATTGTAGGTGGCCATGCAAATGCACAGAATGCCAAGGATGGCCAGGGCATATACCCCCACCAGCAGCGGCCAGTCAAACCTTGCCTGGGAACGCTTGCTGGTATCGTTGAATGTGGTCAAAGGGGCAAACCTCCCTTCCGGAAAAAGCGCCGGGGCGTTTTGAATACCGGCAGCGGCGTATCCGCCCCCAGCAGCCGGGATGCAATATTTTCAATGGCCTGCCGCACCTGCACATCTTCGCTGAACAGGGCCGTCTGGTGTTTGAGAAGGGCCCGGTAAATGGCCGGGCTTTCGGGAATCACGCCGTATAAAGGCATATCCAGGGACAGGGCAATGGCCTGGGGCGTGGGCATTTCCCCTTTTCGGATCAGCTTTTTATTCACCCGGTTCAATACCAGGCAGGGGTGCAGGCTTTCGCCTTTTTCCTGCAGCAGCATGCCCAGCTTTTCCGCATCTCGCAGGCACACGTCATCCGGCGTTGCAATAATCACGGGGGTGGCGGATGTGCCCAGCAGGTTTTTCAGCCCCCGGCCAATGCCGGCAGGGGCATCCAGCAGGATGATATCATTGGTTTCCTGCAGGGCAGAAACCATTTTCGCCATTTCTTTGCCCTTGATATCCGAGGGACGCATCATCTGCGGTGCCGCCAGCAGGGAAAGGTTCTGGATGCCGGTGGGGCGGATGAGGGCCTGTTCCGTGGGGCACAGGTTATCCTTCACGTCTCCCAGGTCATACACCACCCGGTCCTGCACGTTCAGCATCAGGTCCGCACAGCGCAGGCCGATATCGCCGTCAATCAGCACGGTTTTCATGCTCTGCCCGGCAAAATAGCAGGCAAGGGAAGAGGCCAGCGTGCTTTTACCCACGCCGCCTTTGCCGGACATGATGGAAAAAATTCTTGCCATGAGGCACCTCCGCTTTGGGTTTGGGAATGAAGGGAAAAAATCAGGGGGCCAGGCTGTTGCCGCCGGGCAGGGATACGATTTCTTCCGTTTTGGCCTTTTCATCCAGATAGAAGCCGATGAAATCTCGGGCGGCACGGGTGGCCTGGGCGCCGGCCAGGCCGTTGGGAATGAAGGAAACGATGGCAATTTCGGGGTCATGCCGGGGGGTGAGGGCAACGAACCAGGCGTTGTTTTCCAAATCCAGCTTGATGCCGCCGATGGTCACCTGGGAGGTTCCCGTTTTACCGGCCATCACTTCTTTGGGCTCATATTTCCAGTTGCGGAAATAGGCGGTTGCGGTACCGCCTTCGTCAACTACGCCTTCCATCCCCTGCAGGATGTAGCTCATAAAGGGCTTGGCGCTGTTCAGCGTGTTATGCTGGGTGGCGGTACGCTGGGAGAGAATTTCCCCTTCCGGGGATACGATGGAGGAAATAATGTGGGGGTTCCACACGATGGCGTCATCGCTCAGGGCCCCTACATAGCGCACAACGGTGATGGGGGTAAGCAGGGTGATGGACTGGCCGATGCCCAGCTGAATCTCCTGGCTGCCGCCCCATTTGATGGTGTTCAGGTAATTCCACAAGTCGCTCATCAGGGCGGCCTGCATGACCATGGAACGCTTCATGTTCAGTTCGCTCATGAAAATGGGACGGGCCTGCACCACCCAGTCATCCGAACCGTAGTTCATGGCCATTTCCATCAACAGCTTGATGCAGTTATCCAGACGGGCATTATCGTATTCAATGCCATGGCTGGCGCCGAAGTTGATCAGGTGCCGTTTGATGGCGTTGGCCACGATGATGGGGGTATCCGTCATTTGTTCTTTCAGGCTGACGGTGGGATCGTAGAGGTTTGTCTGGTTCCCCACAACGCTTCGCAGTTCGCCGGGCAGTTCAATGCCGGTTTTGCTGGTGAGGCCCATTTCGGCGGCGTATTTATACAGCCGTTCCGTGCCCGTATCGCCGTAGAGCCGGGAAGAGAGGGTGTAGAAAAAGTAGTTGCAGGAGTTGGTCAGCCCTTCCACGATGGTTTGATCCTTGTGGGCGGAATAGCGGGTGGTCCAGCACCGGGGGGCTTCTTCTTTGTTGGTGGTGTATTCCATGAAGGGGCCGCCGTCGTCAATGGTTTCGGTGGGGGTCAGCTCCCCATTGGTCAGGGCGGCAAGGCCGGTGCACATTTTGAAGATGGAGCCGGGTTCTGCCCGGGTCTGGATGGCGTAGTTCATCAGAAGGCCCCGTTCATCCGTAACGATTTCCCGGGCAGCATCGCCGCTTTCCACCATGGCGTTCAAATCATAGGTGGGGTACTGGGCAATGGCCCGCATATCCCCGGTTTTGATATCCATCACCAGCAAAACGCCGGTGGTGGCCAGCTTCAGGGGGTATTCTTCCCAGTTGCGGGAAGCAATTTTATCTTTATTTTTTTCCAGCCAGGAGGAATCCGCCATCTTTTTTTCCTGTTCGGCACGGGCGGCTTCCACGTTATTGCGGATGCATTCTTCCGCCTTGGCCTGCCAGGCGGCATCGATGGTGAGCTTGACGGTGTTGCCGTCCTTGGGGGGCGTATAGGAAATTTCCCGGGTGATATGGCCGGTGGAGTCCTTCTGCACCAGCCTCTCCCCCTGCCGGTCTTTCAGGTTGGCGGTGAGCCAGTTTTCCATGCTGGCTTCTACACCGTCCAGGCCGATATGATCGTTGAGGGCATAGCCGGCCGGCTGCAATTCGTTGTAATACCTAGTGGCATTCTGGATTTTGCCGGTATACCCGATGATGTTGGAGGCCAGGGAACCATTAGGGTACACCCGCTTTTCCCCGATGGCCACGCCCACCCAATCCATACTCATGCTGCGGCCTTCAATTTCGCTGACGGCCT
>JAZUQI010000352.1:0-7473 GCA_045605625.1 Clostridia bacterium | reverse complement strand
CGACCTCCAGAGCCACAATCTGGCGCTCTAACCAACTGAACTACACCCACCATGAGCGGATTGGCGCGCCTGAAGGGATTCGAACCCCTGACCCACGGCTTAGAAGGCCGTTGCTCTATCCAACTGAGCTACAGGCGCATTAGCCGCTGTGACAGTCACGAGTTACAGCCCGGTCACAGGCCATCCCTGCTGACAATCACAGATTTTAGCACAATTTCCTTCCCCTGTCAAGCAGTTTTTTGCGGAAAATTTCAAAAATTTTATTTTCCGCCTTTCAGCAGGGAAAGGGCCGTTTCCACCAGGTCATTCACCGTTTCCGCCCTGCCAAGGGCCAGCTTGATGGCCTGCTTTTCCAGGAAATTCAGCTTGTGATCCTTATTTTGCATAAGCCAGTTGGCCAACAGTTCCATATCTTTCTGGTCCATTGTTTTATTCTCCTTTTTATCCCATTATGCTGTACAGCAGCCGAAGGGCCTGTTCTTTTCCGATGACGGTTGCGGCCTGCTCAGCGGCAAGCTGCACCCATTGATGCACCCGATTCGGGGCAATCTCCGGCACATTCCAGAATTTCTGCAAGGTTTTTTCATCCTCATTCAGCAGGGTTTGGATGATGAGATTCCGGTTTCGCAGAATACGGGAATAGGTGGCAGGCATTCCGTAAAAAACGCCGTTGGTTGTTGGGATATCCATTTGCCCACCGGCAGAAAACTGATCCCGGATATTGGTGTTGATGATGCCGCAATCCGTGGCCAGCCAAAGGGCATAGCGCTGGTATTTCTGGCTGTTCCCATAGCTGAGGATTTCCGGGAAGAAGGCATACCCCAGGACGGTATAATGATTTTTTTCTTCCGGGGAGAGGGAACTCCACAGCCGCACCGTGAAAGGCGCAGCCTGGCTTTCGATATTCTCATCGTTGGCCCACCACAGGCTTTCGCCTTCTTTCAATTGGCTGCGGTAATACCGGGCCACCGGCAAAACCGGGCTTTCCATGCTGCGCAGGGTATCGTAGGGGATGCCCATTTTATCAAAAATGGTTTCCCCCTCCTGCAATTCCATATCAATTTGATAACGGGGATAGTGGGTGACGGAAATGCCGGACAGGCATTCTTCATACGGGCGGCTTTTGAACTGCACCGGCCGCCCCAACTTGCCAAAGGTGAGGTAAATCCGTTTCACATTTTGGTTTCTTGTGCTTTCCAGAATGCTGCTGCCGATGGATTTCCAATGATTTTTGTTGGTGCTTTTCACTTCCACGCCATAATAATTCCGGGCAACTATATCGGGAAAGGAGGCCCCGGAAACCAGCTGGATGGAGCGTTCAAAGGCCGTGTTTTCTGCGGCTTTGCACAGGGCCTGGTATACATCCTTTTCCAGCTCGGTGCCGTTACGTGTGGAATAGTAGGCTTCTTTTATGGCGGCATCGGCGTTTAACAGCTGATCCGTTTTTTCCATCAGAAGTTGAAATTCCGAAAGCGGTGGCACCCGGTTATTGGAAATAATCATGCTTCATCCCCTCCGAAATAGCGGTTCCATTTTTCTGCGAGGTTCATGGCGATATGGTAAGCCAGCACGCAGGGAACGGCATTGCCGATGATTTTATAGGCGCTGCTGGATGAAACGGCGCAGGTTTTTTCCGTTGCTTTCAGGATGAAAGCATAATCATCCGGGAAGGTTTGAATCCGGGCGCATTCCCGCACCGTCAGTCGCCGCTCTTCCATCCCGTTTGCCAGTTCCCGGGCATGTTGCCCACCGTGTTCGGCATTCAGGCGGCGGTATTCGATGTTTCCGTGATGTTCGGAGCGAATGGTGGGGCCGATATCATGCAATTTGATTTCTGTCTGCCCCTGACAATGATGGCCCATAAACTTTGCTTTGGAATATTTTTGCTGGGCCGGGTCCGGGCTGCAATCCGGTTCCTGTAAGCCGACGAAGGCTTCTTCGCAGGTAACGGGCGGCAGAAGGGAAGCATTCAGCGGCTGGGTGTAGGCGTGGGTTTTGGGCGGATAAGGGGTATAGGAGGCTGGAATTTCTTCGCCGGATAAAGCGTGGAGGGCGGCAGGGGTGAGGGCATTTTTTCGGAACCCGAAAAAGAAAATGCGTTCCCGGCTTTGCGGCACGCCATAATCCGCTGCGTGCAGCACTTTGGCCGGAACCACCAGATAGCCGCCGTTTCCGGCCTTGGCGAAATCCTGTTCGATGATGTTTTTCACATCCTGCAAGTTGGCCAGCCCTTTTACATTTTCGGCAATGAACATTTTGGGGGCGGTGAGGGTGATTACATCCCGCATCCACATATACAGCTGGCCCCGGCTCTCGATGGAAGGGGCATTTGCTTCCATTAGGCCGCCATCGTGGCTTTTTTGGGATTGGAAGCCCCTGCGCTTTCCGGCAACGGAAAAATCCTGGCAGGGAAAGCCACCGGTGACAATATCGATATTTTCCGGGAAAATGTTTTTTCCATTTTGGGCATCTTTTACCAAATCCACAATGCTGCGCAGATGATACATTTCCCCGGCGTTGGCATAATATTTTGAAAAATAGGAAACCCAGGCCGCTTTGGCATCCGGACGAATATCGTTGGCAAACACCGTGCGGAAACCGGTTTCCTGCACGGTGACCCACGGGCCGTTTTCGGTTTTTATCCAATCAGGGTGCAGCTTGGGATGAATGGAACGTTTCAGGCAGGTGAAACGCCCTTCAAAGCCAATATCCATGCCGCCGCAGCCCGAAAACAAGGAAAGAACATTCATCGGCGGGTGTTCGCTTTCTGTGAAATATGAATCCATGCTTATATTACCATATTTTTTATCGAATGCAAAGCCTTCATTTTGTTCGGGCTTTCCTCTTCCTTTTTTGGCCCGTTTCCAGTATAATGGGCATTGTGCGAAATGAAAGTGGAGGTGCAAGGAAAATGAAAAATAAGGACAGGCTGCTGCCCCTGTTTCTCACCTTTTTGAAAATCGGTGCGTTTACCTTCGGCGGCGGCTATGCCATGATTCCCCTGATCCAGAAGGAAGTGACGGAAAACCATAAATGGCTCAGCGATGAGGATATTCTGAACATCGTGGCCATTGCGGAATCCACCCCCGGGCCCATTGCCATCAATTCCGCCACCTTTGTGGGGTATATGACCTGCGGCGTGCTGGGCAGCGTGCTGGCCACGCTGGGCGTGGTGCTGCCGGCGTTTGTGGTGATTTCCCTCATTTCCCTGCTGCTGCGCAATATTAACGATATTCAGGCCGTGCAGTATGCCTTCATGGGCATCCGTGCCGGGGTGCTGGCGCTGGTGATTAAGGCGCTGATCAGCATGTATAAGCAATGCCCCAAGAACCTGGTGGCCTATATCATTGCCGGGCTGGCCTTTGCCGTAACGCTTTTGACGGATGTGAGCATTCTGTATGTGATTATCGGCTGCGCTGTGATTGGCCTTGCAACATCCATGATGATGAAACGGAAGGAGGCGGCGAAATAATGGCGGAAGTATCTTTGCTTACTTTGTTTTTCACCTTCTTCAAAATTGGTTTGTTCACCTTTGGCGGCGGCTATGCCATGCTGCCCTTCATTCAGCAGGAAGTGATGCTGAATCACTGGCTTGATGAAGCTACCTTCGTGAACTTCGTGGGCATCAGCGAATCCAGCCCCGGGCCTTTTGCCATCAATATTGCCACCTTCATCGGCATGGAAAAGGGCGGCTGGCTGGGGGCGGCCCTGGCCACGCTGGGCGTGGTGCTGCCTTCCTTTTTGGTGATTTTGATTGTGGCCCAGTTCTACCTGAAGTTTAAGAACAGCCGCATCGTTTCCGGCGTGATGAGCGGCCTGAAACCGGCAGCCGTGGGCCTGATTGCCGCAGCGGTGATCACCATGGTGGTGGAAGTGCTGTTCCCCAATGGGTTCAGCTTTGGCGTGTTTGGCGGTGCGCAGATTTATGTATCGCTGGTGATTTTTGCGCTGGGGCTGTATCTGCTTTTGAAAATGAAAAAGCACCCCATCCTGATCATCTGCATTTCGGCGGTGCTGGGCATCGGGGCCGGGTATTTGTTCGGGCTGTGAGCGGAACGGGAAGGGGGGCGTTCCACCTCATCCGTCAGGCTGCGCCTGCCACCTTCTCCTCCAGGGGAAGGCTTTGGGAGAGCGTCAGCAGAGAGAAGCTCAGCTTTGATTATGTCAGAACACTCCCAATTCTGCATTCTTCATTCTGCATTCTGAATTTATTACACAAAGAAATGGCCGTGCGGCTTTGAAACCGCACGGCTTTTCTTATTTTGTTTCCGGGTCTGTCCACTTTTCTTTCCGAAGCAGCCACAGGAAGCTGAGGGCCATGACGGAGCCGGCCACCCCCAATACCAACAGGAATAGGGCGGCACCGGTGCCTTTTTCAGCGCCCAGTATGCGTACAAGCAGGCTTTCTTCCATTTGCCCGGCCATGAAAGGCTCAAACACATGATCCACCAGCGCACCGCCCAGCAAATACCCCACCGGGATGGTGAAAAACTGCAAGGTGTTGCGGCAGGCGTATACCCGGCCCTGAATGGAGGGGGGAATGGTGTTGCGGAAAATCACATCCAGGCTGGCGTTCATCAGGGGAATGCCAATCCATCCCAGCACGCTGCCGATGCACCACAAAAGGGGTGTGCGGCCAAAGGCCAGCAGGAAGTTTTCCGTGCCGAAGGAAAGCAGGATGGTGTAGCAAATGGTGCGCACCCGGTTTTTAGGCGCCGGGAGCAGGGTGACCAGCACGCTGCCAATCAGGGTGGCAATGCCGGCGAAGGTATTGATCCACCCCAGCACGCTTTCGCTGCCCCCTTTCCGGGAAAGGGCCATGGCCGGAAGCGCTGCATTGAAGCAGGAGGCAATCAGGTTCACAAAGGAAAGAAACAGAATCAGTTTCAGGATCAATGCGTGTTCCTTCAGCCAGCGAAGGCCCACGGCAGCGGCCTGAAAAAGGGGTTCCCGGCCCGTTTCCTGCCGGGGAACCGGCGGCACATGTACAAAAAATTTCAGCACCAGGAAGGCCAGCAGGAAAGTGCCAAGATCCACAAAAATCACCACGTCCATCCCGGCAAAGGCAAACAGGGCGCTGGCAAAGATGGGGGTTAAGATGGTGTTCAGGGAATTGGCGAAGGAACGAAGGCCGGCGGTTTTCTGGTAATAGGCCCTGGGGATCAGCAGCGTGGAAACCACTTCCCCGGCAGGCTGCTGCACGGTGTTCATCAGGCCGTTCAGGGCATTGAGCAGGTACAGATGCCAGGGAAGCAGCGCCCCTGTTTTCATCAGCACCAGCACCGTCACGGTGCACAGGGCGGCCAGGGCATCGCAGCACAAAAGGGTGCGCTTTTTATCCCACCGGTCGCTGAGCGCGCCGGCGAAAATGCTCATCAGCACATAGGGGGCATAGCTGCACACCGAAAGCAGGGCCGTTTCCAGGGCGGAGCCGTTTTGCTGGTACAGCCAAAGCACCAGGGCAAAATTGGTCATGCCGCTGCCCAGGGCGGAAAGGCTCTGGGTGCCAAAGAGCATCAGGTAAGGGGTAAGCGCAGAAAAAGTTTTCTTGTGTTTCATAAATACTTTGCTCCTTTGATAGAAATTTTTGTATCAAATTCTGCAAAGCATGAGGATGCATATTTTTCTATCTCCATGCAGGCTCCTCATCCCTTGCATGGAGCAAAAACAATAGCCAGCACCATGTGAAACAATCCCTTCCTTCTTTATGATGATAGGATAAGAATAGTATATATCAATTTTTTCCGGCGTGCAAGTGGCGCAGGGCTGTCGCTTTTTTGTTCCAATCTGTCCTTGTTTTTGCAGGGGAAATGGGCTACAATTTTTGTAACACCCAAACAAATAAGCCACAGGAGGGCCTATATGCACAAGGGATTTTTCCTTCATCCCCAGACGGGCTATTTTGAAAACAAGGGCGTCAGCGTGATGGCGTTCAACGATATTTATGCGGCAGGGCATCAAAGCGGCCTGTGCTTGATTATGCATGGGGACCGGGTGGCCACCAACGGCGATCTGCGGCTGGAGCAAACCCCCGGCCAATGGCAGCCCCTGCCCAAAGACGTGGAACGGGTGGTGGATGCGGAAAAGGGCTGCATCCGCACCAAACTGCGCTACCCCGATGAACGGTGGCACCTGAAGGGCTTTAACCCCATGATCTACCCCGACGTGCAGCTGGAATATACGGTGACCGTGCAGGCGGCAGGGGAGAGCATTTTTGTGCAGGTGGACTTGGAAACGCCCATTCCTTCTTTCCTGGAAGGAAAGGCCTGCTTTGATCTGGAATTATTCCCCGGCACGCTGTTTGGCAAGCCCTGGGTGATGGATGAAAAGCAGGGCATTTTCCCCCGCCAGCCAAACGGCCCCACCCTCTCCCTTTCCGGCAACATCAAAAATACCATGCCCGGGGATGAACAGGCGCAAATCATCGCCAACAAGGCCCATCTGGCAAGGGAGGGGTATAACCCCATCACGGCGGATGATCTGATTGCCATGCCCTATTCCACCGGGCGGCACTTCACCGCCCGGCCGGAAGACCCCTACCACCGCTTTTCCGTGGAAAGCCGGACGGGGGAAATGAAGCTTTACGATGGCCGCATGAACCACAACAACGGCTGGTTTGTGCTGTGCGAAGAAATTGCCCCCGGGGCCACCCACGGCGCCGTACAATGGGTGATTACCCCAAACGTGGTGGAAGACTGGCTGTATCCTCCGGTGGTGCAAATTTCCCAGGTGGGGTATTTGCCGGGGCAGGAAAAATATGCCGTGATTGAACTGGATAAACGGGAGGAAAAGCGCAGCGATCTGGTGCTGCAGCGCATCACGGCGGAGGGCACCTTCCCCGTGCGCACCCTGAAAGCGAAGGAATGGGGCAAGTTTTTGCGCTACCACTACCTGAAGGGGGATTTTTCCGATGTGACGGAGGAAGGGCTGTATCAGGTGGTGTACGGAAAGGCTGCCTCCAGCGTGTTCCGCATTGCCGGGGATATTTATGACCGGGGCGTGTGGCAGCCGGTGCTGGAATATTTCCTGCCGGTGCAGATGTGCCACATGCGTGTGAACGAAAAATACCGGGTGTGGCATGGCCTGTGCCACCGGGATGACGCCCGGATGGCGCCCCTGAACTGGAACCATTTTGACGGTTATGTGCAGGGGCCCTCCACTTTGACTAGGTATCAGCCCGGGGAACAGGTGCCGGGGCTGAACCGGGGCGGCTGGCATGATGCCGGGGATTTTGACCTGCGGGTGGAAAGCCAGGCCGGGGAATGCTATATCCTGTCCCTGATATATGAAACTTTCGGGGTGGAATTGGACGTGACCGCCATTGACCAGGAAACGCAGGTGACGGAAATTCACCAGCCCGACGGCAAGAACGACCTTTTGCAGCAAATTGAGCATGGGGCCCTGTCCGTGGTGGGGGGCTGGAAGGCGCTGGGAAGTCGGAGGCCAAGCGGTCTTAGGAAGACAAATGTATGA
>JAZUQI010000351.1:0-3573 GCA_045605625.1 Clostridia bacterium | reverse complement strand
CACGATATACCGTTTTTCAAACTCCGCTTCGGCGGAGTTTTTTCGTGCAGAAAAAAGAAAAGAAAAAATTTTTCAATTTTTTTTCAAAAAAACCCTTTACAAGTGCAAAATTCTGTGTTATACTCTCTCTTGTTCGCGGGGCATTAGCGCAGTTGGTAGCGCACAACACTGGCAGTGTTGGGGTCAGGAGTTCGAGTCTCCTATGCTCCACCAAACCACTTCGGAAGAAGTGGTTTTTTGTTTTGTAAATAAGAAAAAGTATGATATAATCAAAAAAAGAAGCAATAACGGCAGGGGAGGCGCAGAAGATGTATTGCGAACATTGCCAGAAAATATTTGCCGGGGATATGTGCCCGGATTGCCATGGAAAGGGCAGGGAAGCGCAGGAAACGGATGTGTGTTTCCTGACAGAGCGCAGCCATCCCTGGAGCGATATGCTGGTGGACGTGCTCAAGCAGGCGGATATTCCCTGCCTGCGCCAGGGTTCCCTGGGGGCCGGGATGATGATGGCCGCCGGGCAATATCTGGATATGGAAAGCCTGTTCGTTTTGCATAAGCATTTGGAACAGGCGAAGGAAATCATGGTGGGTTTATTTGGCCCGGTTTCGGAAACCATAGAAGCGGAGGACGAAAAGAAAGAGGCGGAATCCGTGGAAGAAAGGTATCAGGTGACCGGGAATGAATATGTTTCCCTGCCCACCATCCGGGAAGCGGATGGGGCGGTGGAGGGCATTTCCTGCCTGTATATGCAGGTGAAGGGCATGCTGGAATTGAAGGGGCAGGAAAGGTTCATGCAGCCCTTTTTCATGGTGGATGGGGAAAGAATGCCCCTGCGCCCCACGTGGCAGCGCAGGCATTTCTGGGTGCCCTCCTTTGAGATGGAGGAAAAGGGCGTTTTCTTCCGCTGCACATACCTTGCCCCGGTGGGGGAAAGGGGCTTTGGCATCCGGCTGGAGGCGGAAAACCGTCAGGCATCCCCCTGCCTTGTGAACACCGGCCTGGAAGGGGAATGGACACAAACGCTGCACACCGTAAACGAAAGCCTGCCCCTTGAGGAAGGGCTTTCGGTGCGCCAATCGGGCTGGAACCACATGTTCATCTATCAGCAAACCCCGGGGCTGCCTCTGGTTGCCTTTGCCCCCATCGTATCCGATGACCAGCCCTTCAGCGAAATGGATCAGGGGGCCACCTGGCAGCTGGAGGGGATGCAGTACATCATCCAAAAGGAAATGCAGCTGCAGCCTGGGGAAAATATGACGCTGGATGTGTTCTTTGGCCTGGGGTACGAAGGGGTGGCGGCGGCCACCTCCGCCAAGGAAATGCTGCGGCAGGGGTTTGATACGCTGCTTGAGCGCACGGAAAGCTGGCTGGCGGCACGGGAAAAGAAAGCGGAAAACGCAGCCATTGAAACCCTGCTGAACACCAATTTGTTTTATGCCTTTTTCTTTGCCTCCGGCCGCACCATCGATTCGGAAGAACTTTGCATGATGACCAGCCGCAGCCCCCGGTATTACGTTTCCGCTGCCTATTGGGACAGGGACAGCCTGCTGTGGGCCTTCCCGGCCATTGTGGAGGCGGATGGGAAATACGCCCGGGAACTTTTGCTCTCCATTTTTCAAAGGCAGGGGCGGAATTTTGGCATCCACAGCCGCTACATTGACGGCACGGTGCTGGAGGCGGGCTTTGAACTGGATGAACTGTGCGCCCCGGTGATTGCCCTGGAGCGCTACATTGCCGTCACCGGCGATAAGGGCATTTTGCAAAAGGAAATCATCCGGCAGGGGCTGGAGGGCATTGTGGAAAAACTGATGGGCCGCAAGCACCCGGACAAGGCCCTGTTTTCCACCTTCCTGCAGCCCACCGATGATATGCACAATTACCCCTACCTGACTTACGATAACGTGCTGGTGTGGAAGGCCCTTTCCTGCCTTGGGGAATGGCTGCGGCAGCGGAAGCTTTCATCCCTTTCCGATCAGGTGAAGAAAGCCATCCTGGAAAACTGCGTGTTTGAGCATGGGGGAAAGAAAATTTTTGCCTGGTCCGTGGATGGAAACGGCAAATGGGATATTTATGATGAACCCCCGGGCAGCCTGCAGCTTTTGCCCTTCTACGGCTTTTGCAGCCTGCAGGATGCCGTTTGGCAAAACACCATGGCCCTGATCCGGAATGCGGAATATCCCCTTTCCTTCCACGGCCATGCCATTGCGGAAATTGGCTGCAAGCATGCGCCCCACCCCTGGGTGTTGTCCATGTGCAACAGCCTGCTGTCCGGCCAACGGGAAGAGGCCCTTTTGCATTTGCAAAGAACCCGGATGGATAACGGCATTGCCTGCGAAAGCGTGCATGAGGATACCGGGGAATGCACCACCGGGGCGGCCTTTGCCACCTGTGCCGGGTTTCTGGCCTATGCCCTGACCCGGGCTCTGGCGGAAGAAAGAAAATTCGAGGAGAAAAGATGAAGAAACAATCGGGGCGGCTTGGGTATTTCTTTACGGTGATGTTTGTGTTCAATATGGCGGCCAATTTTGTGCATCCCGTAACCCCCACCATCATTGTGGAGCGGGGGCTGAACGACTATATGTTTGGCCTGGCGCTGGCGGCCATGATGGTGTGCAACTTTTTGTTTTCCCCCTTCTGGGGCAAAATGGCCGGCATGCTTTCCAGCAAGAAAGTGATGCTGATTTGCGGCATCGGCTACGGCGTGGGGCAGGTGTTTTTCGGCCTGGCCAGGACGGAAGGCCAGTTTCTGCTGGCCCGGATGCTGGCCGGGGTTTTTGTGGGGGGCTGTTACGTATCCTTTCTGACGTACACGGTGAACGCATCCCCGGAGGAAAAAAGGGGCAAAAACCTGGCAATCAATGCCATTGTGCAGTCGGTGGCGGCCTCCTTTGGGTATTTCGTGGGGGGCATGGTGGGGGAGATTGACCCCTGGCTGCCGGTGTGGCTGCAGGCGGCCACCTTATCCCTGATGGCGGTGTTCTTTTTCGTTGGCTGTAAGAATGATAAGCAGGAGGATGCCCCGGCCTTCTCTGCCAGAAAACTTTTGGGGGATTGCAACCCCTTTGCCACCCTGTGGCAATGCCGGAAACTGATGACGAAAGTGCTGGTTTACCTGTTCCTGGCCTATGGGCTGGGGAATTTGGGATACATTGCCTTTGAACAATGCTTCAATTTCTACCTGCGAGATCAGTTCCAGCTGTCCTCCGGCTATAACGGGGTCATCAAGGCAGCCCTTGGGGTGATTGGCCTGATTTCCAACAGCACCCTGTGCATGTGGATTTTGAAGCAGAAAAAAGTGTCCCCCTGGCTGGTGGCGGTGATGGGGGTGTGCGCAGCGGCCATGGTGGGGGTCATTCTGGCGGAAAATATGCTGCCCTTCATTGTGGTGAATGTGCTGTTCTTCGCCTTCTATTTCGTTTCCGTGCCCCTGATGCAGAACCGGGCGGCGGTGCTGGGCAGCGGCCCTCAAAGCAACCAGGTGATGGGGGCTTTCAATGGGGTGAAATCCTTCGGCAGCATTTTCGGCTCCGCCCTGGCCGGGTTTCTGTACGAGCTGGGGCCCAAAACGCCTTT
>JAZUQI010000350.1:0-5776 GCA_045605625.1 Clostridia bacterium | reverse complement strand
CTGTGCTGAAATGAAAGAAGCCTTTTTGAAGGCCGGGGTGGCCCTGACGGAGGGCACCTTCTTCGGCCCCGAAGGGGAAGGCTGCATGCGGCTGAACTTTGGCTGCCCCAGGGCGCAGGTGCTGGAAGGCGTAAAACGAATGGCGAAAGCATTGGAGGAATAAAGAAATGAAAAAGATCGAAGAACTGCTGAAAAGCTATCAGGAAGAAATGGTGGAAACCCTGCAGAAATGGGTGCGCATTCCCAGCGTGAAAAGCGACGAAGCCCCCGGCGCCCCCTTTGGCGTGGAAAATAAACTGGCGCTGGATACCGCCATGGCGGATTGTGCACGCATGGGCTTTGTGACGAAGAATTTTGACGGCTATGCCGGCCATGCGGAAATGGGCGAAGGGGAAGATTACGATGCCCTGGCCGTGCTGGCCCATCTGGACGTAGTGCCGGTGGGGGATGGCTGGACGAAGGAACCCTTCGGCGGCGAAGTATCCGACGGCAAAATTTATGGCCGGGGCACCAGCGATGATAAGGGCCCGGCGGTGGCGGCGCTGTATGCCATGCGTGCGGTGAAGGAAGCCGGCATTCCCCTCAAGCGGAAAGTGCGGCTGATTCTGGGCTGCGATGAAGAATGCGGCAGCAGCGATATGGCCTATTACAAGGCCCACACCACCATGCCCCGGTGCGGCTTCAGCCCCGATGCGGAATACCCGGTGATCAATATTGAAAAAGGCGGCTGCCATCTAATGATTGCAGGGAAGCAGGCTGGCCTGAAGGTGCTGGAAATGAACGTGGGCGAAAGGGCCAATGTGGTGCCCGGCTTTGCCACGGCCCTGGTAGAGGGCGGCGAAGAGATGGTGCAAAAAGTGAACGAAAAGAAATGGCCCTATCCCGTAACCGCCAAAATGGAAAGCGGCGCCGTGCGGATTGATACCGTGGGTATCACCGGCCACGCCGCCATGCCGGAACATGGCCGCAACGCCATTGGCCAGATGCTGCTGGTGCTGAAAGAATTGGGCGCCAAGGGCATTGTGGAAACCCTGGCCGATAAAATTGGCATGACCTGCTATGCCGAAAACCTGGGCATTGCCATGGAAGATAAAGTGAGCGGCAAATTGACCTGCAGCCTGGATATCATCCGCACCGAAGGGGATGAAATTTCCGCCATTATGGATATCCGCTATCCCGTTCTTTTCAATCTGGAAACGGCGTTCACCCTGCTTCGCACCAGCCTGCCCCAGTGCCGGGTGGAAGATGCCGGCAGCCGCAAGCCCCATTTCGTCAGCGAAGATACGGAACTGGTGCAGGAACTGCTCAATGCCTATCATGAGGTGACAGGGCTGGAAAAGAAGGCCTTTGCCATCGGCGGCGGCACCTATGCCCAGAGCATGGAAGAAGGAGTGGCCTTCGGGGCCATGTTCCCCGGGGAAGAAGAAATGGCCCATCAGGCGGATGAATACATGAGCCTGAATTCCCTCTTCGAAAGCGCCCGGATTTTTGCCCACGCCATTGTGCGCCTGGCCGGGAAATGAACAAACGGCTGATGGGGGCATTCTTTGAACGGGATGCCCTTGCGGCGGCACCGGAACTGGTGGGCAAACGCCTGTGCCGAAGGATGGAAGACGGCAGGGTGCTGTTTTGCTGCATCACGGAAACGGAAGTATACCGCGGGGAGGAAGACGGGGCCTGCCATGCCCGGGCCGGGCGCACCAAGCGCACGGAAATGATGTATCAAAAAGGCGGCCATGCCTATATTTACCTGGTGTATGGCCTGCATCATTTATTCAATGTGGTGACCGGCAGGGAAGGAGAACCCCAGGCGGTGCTGATCCGGGCCATGGAAAGGCCTTTGGACGGCCCGGCCAAGTGGACGAAAGCCCTTGGAATCACCGTGGAAAAAAACGGGCTGTATCTACCCGATAGTGACGAAATCTGGCTGGAGGATGCAGGGGATAAGCCGCAGATCATCACCGCCCCCCGGGTGGGCATTGATTATGCGAAGGAACCCTGGAAAAGCATCCCCTGGCGTTTTGTGGCCAAATAAGGAGGAAAAAAAGCAATGGCTCTGGAACCGATCCGTATGTATCCTGCTTACCGCTATGGGCAAATGACCCCCTGGGGCGGCGATAACCTGCAGCTGATTTTCGGCAAAGATATTCCCGATAGCCGCACCGGCGAATGCCTGGAAGTGAGCGCCATTCCCGGGCTGGAAAGCCGGGACGAAAAGGGGAATACCCTGACCCAGCTGATTGAAAAATACGGGGAAAAGCTGGTGGGCACGGAAGTGAAGGGCGTGTTTCCGCTGCTGCTGAAGTTATTGGATGCCAAGGATACCCTCAGCGTGCAGGTGCACCCCGATGATGCATACGCCGGAAAAGTGGAAAATAAACTGGGCAAGACGGAAGCCTGGTATATCCTCTATGCGGATGAAGGGGCGGAGCTGGTGTATGGCGTAAATGCCGGGCTTACCAAAGAAACCCTGATGCAGCATTCCCTGGAAGGCAAGGCCGTGGAGCAGGATTTGCGACGGGTGAAGGTGAAGGCCGGGGAAACCTATTTCATTCCGGCCGGTATGGTGCACGCCATCGGCGGCGGTATTGTGCTGTATGAAATCCAGCAATCCAGCGATGTGACCTACCGCTTTTACGACTGGGAGCGGACGGATAAGGAAGGAAAGAAACGGGAACTGCATATCCAGAAGGCCGTGGACGTGACGGACCTTTCCGCCCAGCTGGAAAAGGCCCAGGGCCGGGAAATGGAGGCGGGCCGGGAAAAACTGCTGGAAGAAAAGTATTTTTCCCTGGAAAAGTTCAAACACTATCAGGGCGTGATCGAAAAGGATGAACGCCGCTTTGCCATCCTGACGGCCCTCAAGCCCACCCGTCTTTTCTGGCAGGGGGGCGAAATGGCCCTGCAGGGGGGCGAAACGGTGCTGCTGCCGGCGGACGGCGAAACGCTGGTGCTGGATACCGATGAAGCGCTGATGAGCTATCCTACGGTATAAAAATGTAAAAATTAGCGAAATTTGTGCCAGAAACCACAAATTAGCACCGAAGGATGCTTGCAAGTGCGGAAAAAATCTGCTATTATAAAGGGCAAGGAGCGTTTATACGTGGAACAATTATTTGCGCTGAAAAACCAATATCCGGATATTTGCATCATGCAGGATGTGCCCCTGAATGGCTGCACCACATTGAAAGTAGGGGGCAAGGCGGATTATTTGCTTACCGCCGGAACGGAAGAAGGGTTTTGCGGCGCACTTGCGTATATTCAGGAAAAGAAGATTCCCTGTTTACTGCTGGGCAACGGCAGCAATGTGCTGGTGAAGGACGGCGGCTTCCGGGGCGTGGTTGTGCGGATGGGCCGGGAATTCGGCAAGATTGAAAGAACAGACGATGGTCTGTATGCCCAGGCCGGGGCGCTGATGAGCCTGCTTTCCAAGGCAGCGCTGGATGCCGGTTTGACGGGATTGGAATTTGCCCAGGGCATTCCCGGCACGGTGGGCGGCGGCATTTACATGAATGCCGGGGCCTATGGCGGGGAAATGAGTCAGGTGGTAAAATATGTGCGGCTGTTTGACGGAAAGAAAATCCGCAATGTGCCGGTGGAAGAAATGCAGTTTGGCTATCGCCACAGCCTGGCCATGGAAGAAAAAGCCGTGGTGCTGGGGGCGGCCTTCCGTTTGGAAAAGGGAAACCCGGCCGAAATTCAGGAAAAGATGCAGGATTTTGCCCAGCGGCGGCGCAGCAAGCAGCCCCTGGAATACCCCAGCGCCGGTTCTTTCTTCAAGCGGCCCACGGGCTATTTTGCCGGGGCGCTGATTGAGCAGAGCGGATTGAAGGGCGTATCCTGCGGCGGTGCGCAGGTGAGCGAAAAGCATGCCGGGTTCCTGATTAACACAGGCAACGCCACTGCCAAGGATTTTCTGGACTTGATGGAAAAAGTACAGACCGAAGTCTACAAAAACTTCGGGGTGCATTTGGAAAACGAAGTACGCATTGTGGGGAATGAGGAATGAGCTTTTCAGCCGGGGTGAAGGAGGAACTTTTGCGCACGCAGCCAGAGAAAACCTGCTGCATGCTGAGCGAAATCAGCGCTTTCACCCAAAGCTGTGCATCCCTGCGGCTGGCCGGGGGCGGCCGGGTGAAAGTGGTTTACGAAACGGAAAACGGCGCCTTGGCAAAGAGAATATTTTTGTTACTGAAAAAAAGGCTGGAAATTACGGCCACCCTGTCTTTCACACGCTATCCCCGGCTTGGTGGGCGGCGGGCTTATCTTTTAACCGTCAATGAACAGGACAGCCGCCACCTGTTGGTATCCCTTCGGATGCTGCGGGAAGAAGAGGAAGGGGATGTGTTCCGGGGCGTACCCCGGGCGGCCATGACCAGGCGCTGCTGCCGGGCAGCGTTCCTGCGGGCGGCGTTCCTTGGGGCCGGTGCCATGAACAGCCCGGAAAAGGAATACCACCTGGAGTTTGTCACCTCCATGAACCGGGCGGAGATTTTAACCGGCATTCTGGAAAAAAGCGGCATGCCCTGCGGCGTGACGGAGCGCCGGGGAAACGCCGTGGTGTACATCAAAAAAGGGGATGACGTGGTAAACGCCCTTGCGCTGATGGGGGCCCATCAATCCCTGATGGAAATGGAAAATATCCGCATCAACCGGGATTCCCGGAATTATGCCAACCGGGCCCGGAACTGCGACGAAGCCAATTTGAAAAAGCAATTATCCGCCGGGGCCCGGCAGGCCGCCGCCATCACCGCCTATTCCCTGAAACACAGCCTGGGGGGCTTGCCCCGGGATTTGCAGGAAATTGGCAGGCTGCGGATGCTGCACCCCGAATTATCCCTGGAAGACCTTGGAAAACAGCTATCCACCCCGGTGGGCAAATCCGGGGCCAATCATAAAATGCGAAAACTGATGAACATCGTAAACCAAGACACAGGCATAAGCGAAGGTGAGAAAGAATGATCCGCTGTTCTTTGAATTTATCAAAGATCACCCCTCTCAACCGCCTGCAGATTGAACGCATGGTGCGTTTGGCCGGGCGGTATTCCTCCCGGGTGTTGTATGAGCATAACAACCGGGTGATCAACGGCAAATCCATGCTGGGGCTGCTTTCCATGGGCGTTACGGGCATGGATGAAGTGATCCTCACCGTGGAAGGGGAGGATGAAGCGGCGGCGGCGGAAGCCCTGCGGCAGGCCCTGGAAGAAGGGCTGGCTCCCCCCAAGGATATGAGCGATGCGGATAAAATTGTGGCCTACATCAAGGAAAAATATGCCGATATCCTGAAGGAAAACCTGGTGGGCATTTATTTGCATGGGTCGCTTGCGGCGGATTGCTTCCATTGGGAAAAGAGCGATATTGATTTTCTGGTGGTGGTGAAGGAAGAGCCGGCAACGGAAAAGAAAATTGCGCTGGTGGAAGCCTTGTATGCCCTGGAAAAGGATGCGCCGCCGGCCGGCTTTGAAATGAGCGTGGTGCTGGAAAAAGATTGCGGCGAAATTCAGCCGCCCATGCCCTTCAGCCTGCATTACAGCAAGGCGCACACCGCTGAATATGAACAGGATCCCCGGGGCTATTGCGAAAACATGCATGGAACCGATCCGGATTTAACCACCCATATCCTTTCCCTCCATGCCTATGGGGATGTGGTGCTGGGGCCGGGGGTGAACCGGGTGTTTGGCAGCATAAAGAAAGAAGATGCGCTGGAAGCCATCCGGGCGGATCTTTCCGATGCGGCGGAAAGCCTGGATAAAAACCCGGTGTATGTGGTGCTTAC
>JAZUQI010000349.1:0-7912 GCA_045605625.1 Clostridia bacterium | reverse complement strand
CAGAACGACATGGCTAGATCCGACTTCATGGATAAATTGGCCGGGGCGGATGCATCCAGAAAAACCGCCAGCGTTTCCGGCATCAGGTGATCCACAAAGGTGATTTTGCCCAGGGATTCATCCCAGTTTTCATCCAGGGTGGATTGCACGGCCGTCAGCACCGTGCGCCCATCCGGCAGTTTCTGGTTATGGATGGATGCCAGGCACACAAGCAGCAGCATCAAAAAGGCCAGGTTCCGGTTCAGTTTCAGAAAAATGCCGGATGAGGGGGCAGGGGGAACTTCTTCATAGGGGGTATTTTTGGTTTCTTTCATCATGGATGGGCCTCCTTCCTGATAGGGGAATATATGAGGCGGACGGCCAAAAGATGCGGCGGATATGGTGGATGTGATTGCAAAATGATACAGGATGTGGTAGAATGTACGGGAATGCAGATGGAGGCAGGGAAAATGAGCGAAACCTTGAAAACCGTGCAGATTTTTACCGATGGTGCCTGTTCCGGTAACCCCGGGCCCGGGGGCTGGGCGGCCATATTGCGCTACGGCAGCCACGAAATGGAGCTGAGCGGCAGCATGCCCCAAACCACCAATAACCGCATGGAAGTGTTTGCGGTGATCAGCGCCCTGGGTAAACTGAAAATGCAGTGCAACGTGCACGTTTATTCCGATTCTGCTTATCTGGTGAACGCCTTCAACGAACATTGGCTGGATAACTGGCAAAAGCGTAACTGGAAAAACAGCGAAAATAAGCCGGTGGAAAACCAGGATTTGTGGCGGCTGCTATTATTGACCATCCAGAAAAAAGGCCACCTGATGACGTTCCATAAAGTAAAGGGCCATGCGGATCACCCGGAAAACATCCGCTGCGATGCCCTGGCCCGGCAGGCCATTCAGGATTATTTGAAGCGCAACCCGGATCTTGGGGATATGAACACCATTTGCATCAGCCATTCCAATGAATAAAGGATGGAAACAATTGAACCAATAACAAATGAACGAGCATCCGGCGTTTGGGTGCTCGTTTGTTTATGAGATGGCAAATAAGGGTGTTCAGGCGAAGAAGGGTGAAGGTCAATGTACCGTAAAAGATGGACTTTGGGCAGAGGTGTTCTTTATCATGAAAGCGGCCGTGAGAGCAGCGTTAAAAAATTTTTTAAATTTGATTTTAAATACCCAATGAAACTCCTGTTTGCGGCACTTTATAGATGAAAGGCAGGTGAGAATGATGAAGGCGGAGATCCTGGAAAATTACATTGATAAGGTTTATGGATATGCTGTCAATCACACATATACCTGCGATGAAGCTGACGAGCTATCCCAGGAAATATTGCTTACGGTAATTCGTGCGTTGCCAAAGCTCACAGATGACAGCAAGTTTGAGCCTTGGTTATGGGGTGTTGCGAAGAATGTGGCAAAATCCTTCCGTCGCTCCATGGGTAAGAACCGAGCAATGTATTTCTATGATGTTCCTGAAAACATCCCTTATGAAGAAACGGACGGAGATGAAACCGAAGCGCTGTATGACTTTCTCCGAACAAAGATCGCCATGCTGTCTGAGATCTACCGCAGTATCATCATTCTTTACTATTACGAGGGCCTTTCCACAAAGGAGATTGCCGATCAGCTGAACATACCGGAGGGAACGGTTACCTGGCGGCTTTCGGCAGGCCGAAAAAAGTTGAAAAAGGAGTTTGACGATATGAAAGAAACGGCATTGCGCCCTGTTTGTATGCACGTTGGCATTTACGGAAATGGAGATTATGACGGAAAAAGAAAGCCTTTTCCCTCTGTCTATATCGACGATGCGCTGTCGCAAAACATCCTGTACCATTCCTATGAGAAGCCCTGTACGGTAGAAGAATTGGCAAAGCTTTGCGGAGTGCCGGCATACTACATCGAAGATAGGATCCGCCACCTTTTGAAGTATGAGGCGGTGGTGGAAGCAGCCAAAGGGAAATACCAAACCGATTTTATTATCTGGTCGGATAAGTACGGTATTTACTGTGAAGAAAATGCCGAAAAAACACTGATGCCGATTATGGATGACCTTTTGGCAGCTTTGAAAGCAATCGCAAGGCAAGCCATGGAACTGGATTTTTACAAGGCTGAAAAGAGTGAAACCGATCTGTTTTATTTGTTTGGTGTGCTCGCTTTTTCATACGCAAGCAAAAAATACTGTTCGCTCCCGTATCCCTGGTTCAAAAAGCGGTTTGACGGCAATCACTGGTCTTACATCGGAAACATGGAAACCGGTAAACACAAGCGGACCGGGATCGGGGTGCAGCATAGCGGTAATCTGGGAAGCCGTGGCAGATGCTCCCATACAGCCTTCCACGCCATCAGCGGCATTGCGTATCGTCCGATGATGTACGATAATTATATCAATGCGTGCCAGGATATACTGTTTGATGGCAAAACCGACGACATTGACTCCCTTGCAAATGCCATCAAAGATGGATATATCATCAAAAGAAAAGACGGCAGCCTCTTTGTAACATCCCCCTTATTTACCATGGAGCAGATGGAGCGCTTCCACAGAATCGTGGAAACCCATTTGATTCCTCACATGGAGAAATATTCTGCACTTGTGAATAAGTTTGTTGAAGGATACAAAAAACTGTTCCCGAAGCATCTGAATGATGACGCTGATCGTATGTGCCAGAATATGTTTTTAGGAATGTATTCCGTTATCGTTGAATATGCGCAAAGAAACGAACAGATAAAAATGCCTTCAAAGAATTGTTATTGCGATGTGATTCAGCAATTCAAATAAGATGCTATGAAGCCTTCTCAATAAAACGAACCTCCCGTCTGAAATACAGGAGGTTCGTTTTTGATTGGAACGTTCCGTTCGATGGGGTTAAATGGATCCTTCACAAATCCCTGCCTGCAGGAATTATGCTTCCTTACAGCGGTTTTGTGATGCGCTCCATTTTATTTGGTTACGTTATCGGAAATGCCGATGCCGATCAATTCGTTCTGCTGGCGGTTGGTGATATCGCCGTAATTGCCGCTCTTATTGATCTGCTTACCCATGAACAGCATGGTGGAGGTGGCGCCGCCATCCAGGTTCAGGGCCGTTTCGCAGCCTAGATCTGCCATAACCTGGCCCATCCACACGCAGGATTCACCCTTGCTTTCGGAGGTGCGGCTTTCCACCACCACGCACACATAATGGCCGGGTCCCCCATAGCCAAGGGGGGTGCGGGGGTTGGGGGTGTTGCCGTATTCCTTGGAACGGGGAGAAACTTCGCCGTTTTCCACCAGAATGGGGCCGAAGGAGATGGTATCCGTCGCATCGGTTTTCAGAATTTCATCGGCGGAGAGGGTGCCGTTCAGGTAGGTTTTCATGGTGCCATCGGGGAAGAAGGCCATCACATCCAGGGGGGGATAGACGGTGGAAGTCTTGCTGCGGGGCACATCATACAAAACCTTCCGGTCCCGGATGATTAAGCCCTTGGGGTAATTGTAATTCACGTCGGCATCGTGCTGGCGGGCTTCACGGAAAATGAAGTAATCCGAATTGATGGCGAACACCAGCTTATGCTTCAGGGCAATTTCGTTGGCATAGGTAAGGGTGTAGTGATTGGTGTATTTGGCTTCATCCCAGGGGTAAATATCAAATAATTCGGAAGTGTCCCGGGTGAAAATCCGGGCTTCGAACCAGCGCAGGGGCTGCTTTTTGCTGTTGGTGCCGGTTTTGCGCTCAATCTGGATGCGCAGGGTTTGGCTGGCGTACAGCCACAGGCCGTTTTCCTCATCTTCCAGCACGAATTCCGCTTCGCCTTCCGGCAGGAAACCTTCCGCCGTCAGGTTTTCAAAGGCAGGGTGGATATAGGTGGGGTCAGCCCCGGCGGTGAACACGCCGGAAGCAGAAGGGGCAGGAATCTCAGTTGCGGCAGGAATAGTTTCCGCCGGTTCTTTCGTTTCTTCGGGTTCGGGGGCAGGCGCCTGGGTTTCTTCCGGCAGGGGCAATTCCGTGGGAGCCGGGGCCTTGGTGGGGGCAGGCGTTGCCACCTTCAGGGAAGTAACCACTTCACCGGCTGCATTCTGATATACGATGCCGCCGATGGTAAAGGGCGTGGCTGCCGGGGCGGCTTCGATGTCGGCAGGTTCCGTTTCTTCTTCGATAAGGGCCTGTTCAGCAGCGGCTGTTTCTTCCACAACCGGCGCTTCCGTTGCCGGAATTTCCGTGGGCACAGCGGTGGGGGCCGGGGGGACGGGCACTTCCGTAGGGGCCGGAGTGGCTTCCATTTCCTGCACCATTTGGTCAATCAGCAGGGAAAGTTCATCCCCGGCAGTTTCCATCACAGGAACGGCCGTGGGGGCCGGTGTTTCCAAAACCGGGGCGGCCAGGGAAACCAGATGGAAGGGAGAATCCTTGCTGCCGTCGCCGCCGGCGATTTTCAGAAGGCTCAAATCCACATACACGCAGGGGCGGATACCCAGGTCCACATTGCCGCAGGGCACGGTGCCCAGCTTGCCTTCATCCATCACCCGGCGCTGCTGCATGGGCCGATCCTTGGATTTATTGCGGCTGACCCAGGGGCTGTATTTATCGCCGTACACATACAGGCCAATGGCCTTGGCATATTCCGTGCCCTTGCACAGACGGGATTTATTATCGGCAAAGCCATAGGCGGCATTGCGGATATCGTCAATTTTAGGAAGCGTTACCAGCGCACCGTCTTCCGTGCGCTGCAAAAGGGCGGCCTGTTCTTCCAGGGTGAAGGCCCGGCCCAGAAATTCCGTTTGCAGGTAAGCGTACAAATCGCTTTCTTCCCATTTCATGGAATAATAGGCCTTGGTATCCAGATGCACATAATGCACATCCACGATGGAATCCGTCAGCAGATACGCTTCGTTTTCCTTCACTTCCAGCACACGCCACAAAATGGGGGCTTCGGTGCCGTCCGCTTCCAGGGGGAAGGTGCCGAAGGAGACATAGCTGTAACCGCCCAGCTTTTTATTATAGCCGTGAATTTCTTCCGCAGCGGCGCAGCCGGTGAACACCGTCATCAGCACCAGAAGCAGCACAAGGCCTTTTTTGAACATACACATTTCCTCCATCTGTAACAATCGCAAATATTATAGCAAAGAATGCAAATGATGGCAAGGGAAGGATCCACGAATTTACACAGAATTTACCGTATCTTGTGGAAGGATGGGGGAACTACCCACAACCACTGCCCTCAGTCCCCCAGGTGCACGGCGCTCAGGCCCACAATGGTGAACACAAGCAGAATAAAAAGCAGCGTAACATGCAGGGCGTTTCTTTTTTCGCTGGGCTTGCACAGGGAAAAATACAGCACTGTGTAAGGAACCGCATCCACCACATACCTTGCCCCCAGCTGGAAGCCTCCGAAAGTGCGGTGCAAGAGCAACAGGAAAATGTGAAGCACCAGGGAAACCAAAACCGCTGCTTTCACAAAGGAGAATTCCCTTTTGCACGCATCCACAAGGCATTGCCAAAGCATCAGGGAAATGGTGGGGCAGGCAATCAGCAGGGAATAGCCGAACTGGTTGAAAGTATAGGCCGTTCCGTCAAAGCTCAGCGGCGAACCAAGCAGGAAGGTTTGCACATTCTTCCCTACATGAACAAGGGAAAACTGAATGCCCCCCTGAAAGGAGAATTCCGGAAGGTAATTATGGCCAAATTCCAACGGATTGCCAAACCGGACAGAATTGAACACGGCAATTCCCCCGGCCACGCAAAGGCCAAGGCAGGTGCCGGGCAGCAGGCGCTTTACGCTTTGCCGGAAAGGCACGTCCCTGTGCCGGGACAAATATACAAGGTAAAGCAGCGGCCCATACACCGCATCAAAGGGGCGGCAGGCCACCGAAAGGGCATACAGGAAAAGGCCACCGGTGGGCTTGCCCTTCAAAATCAGCAGGATGGCAAGGGAAATCAGCATGAAGGCCATCATCTGGGCGTGGTACCACACCGCACCGGACAGCATCATGGGCAGGGCAGAGGAAGCGGTGGTGAACAAAAAGGCGCACAGGGCAGCGCTGCCCTTGCGGTTTCCAGCCCCCTTCAGGGTGGCATAGATGGCAAAGCAGCCAATGACGGCGTAGCATTTTACCAGCAGATGATCCGGCGTTGCTTCCCCGAAAAGGAAGGTGAGGGGCAGCAGCACCACAGAGGGCAGCGGCGGAAAGGAAACATAATATTCCCCTTCGTAAATAGCCAGTTCCAGCCAGGGAAAATCATGGGGCAGGTGCAAACTGCCGCTTCGCCAGGCCATGGCCTGCCGGGTGTAGGTATTATAGAAAGAGGGGGAGGCAAAGCCGGTGCCGATCAACAGGTGCAGGCAGGCAAAAAGCCCCATCAGCCCCAGAAACAAAAGGGCATAATATCCATCCAACCGGCGGATGAACGAAAGGCCATTATTCTTCAGCTTCCGGTACATGGAAATAATCCTCGCTTAACTGGGCGTGGGAAAGGATGCGGGCCTCCTGGCTGTTCAGGGGCGGCAGGGTGCGCTTCACCCGGCGGTATTCGCCGTTCTTTTTCATTTCCCAGGCCTTGCGGTTATCGTTCAGTTCATCTTCCAGGGAGGCAATCACCCGGTTACGCAAATCCTCCTGCAAAACGGGGAACATGATTTCCACCCGCTTATCCAGGTTCCGGGGCATCCAGTCCGCCGAGGAAAGGAACACTTCGGGGTTTCCGTCGTTGTGGAACACAAAGGCCCGGGAATGCTCCAGAAAGCGGCCCACGATGGAGCGGATATGCAGGTTTTCATGGCCCTTCACCTGGGCGCAGCAAATGCCCCGGACGATGAGATTTACCTCCACCCCGGCATCGGCGGCTTTATACAGTTTTTCGATGATTTTGGGGTCCACCAGGGAATTCATCTTGGCGGTGATCCGGGCAGGCTTTCCTTCCCGTGCGTTTTCCTTTTCCCGTTTGATGAGGCTGTTCAGCTTCTTGCGCAGCATGGTGGGGGATATCACCAGCTTTTCCATGGTGGTTTCGTCGTAACCGGTGATGCAGTTGAAGAAGGCGCTGGCATCCCGGCCGATCACGTCATCGCAGGTGAGAAGGCCAAAGTCCGTATAGAGTTTGGCGGTGGAATCGTTATAGTTGCCGGTGGCCAGATGCACATAGCGGCGCAGGGTGTTTTCTTCCTTGCGCACGATGAGGGTGATTTTGGAGTGGCATTTCAGGTTGGGCACGCCGTAGAACACATGGCAGCCGGCCTTTTCCAGGGCCAGGCACCAGTTGATGTTGTTTTCTTCGTCAAAACGGGCACGCACTTCGATTAGTACTGTTACCTGCTTGCCCTGCTGGGCAGCCCGGGAAAGGGCGGCCACAATGGGGCTTTTGCCGCTGACACGATACAGCGTTTGCTTGATGGCCATCACGTCCGGGTCATCCGCCGCTTCGTCGATGAGGCGCACCACGGGGTCAAAGCTGTCAAAGGGATGGTTCAGAAGAATATCCCCTTCCCGGATGGCGTCAAACACCGGCCTTTCGGGAGACAAGCGTTCATTCACATAGGGGGTGTAGCCCGGGAAGCGCAAATCATCGCATTCGGGCAGGGAGGAAAGCTGCTTCATGAAAAAATCCAGGTTCAAAGGGCCGTTGACGGTGAACACAAATTCATTTTCCACATCCAGGTATTTCTTGATGCGGGTGAACAGCCGGTTATCATACCCCTTGGAAACCTCCAGCCGCACAACCTTGCCCCACTTGCGCTTTTTCAGGTTCTTTTGCATTTCTACAATCAGGGAATCCACGTCGCTGTCGTCATAGACGAAATCCGTATTCCGGGTAAGGCGGAAGGGCATCACCGCAATGGGGGCGGCGCCGCCAAACAGCCGGGCGGCAAACAGCCCGACCACGTCTTCCAAAAGCACGCCCCGGGCCCGGCCTTTGCCGGTGGGCAGCATGGTGATGCGGGGCA
>JAZUQI010000348.1:0-1661 GCA_045605625.1 Clostridia bacterium | reverse complement strand
TTCACCCGGGAACAAAAGGAATACGACCGCTTTGTTTCCGTCAACGAAGAAGTGACCCAGCTGAACCTGAAAGAACAGCGCAGCGGCAAATGGTTCCACGTGGTGATGGGCATGTTCACTCAGATCGGCCCCTTGCTGATTTACTTTGCCGGCGGCTATTTCATCGTCTCCAAGGCGGATCCCACGCTCACTGTTGGTACCATCACCGCCACCGTCTCCCTCATCAACCGGCTGTACCGCCCGGTGCAGTCCCTGCTGAATCTGCAGGTGGATTTCACAAGATCCCTGGCCCTGTTCACCCGTATTTTTGATTATTTTGATAAGGAAAACACCATCCAGTCTCCCCTGAACGGCAAAAAACCCCAGGTGGAAAACGGGGATATTTCCTTCCATCACGTGGCCTTTTCCTATATTCCCGAAAAGCCCCTGCTTACCGATATTCACTTCACCGTGCCCGCCGGGCAGATGTTTGCCATCGTGGGCCCCTCCGGCAGCGGCAAATCCACCGTGGTGAACCTGATCCCCCGGCTGTATGACGTGCTGAAAGGCAGCGTTACCGTGGCCGGGGTGGACGTAAGGGATATGGATTTGACCTACCTTCGTTCCTGCATCGGCGTGGTCACCCAGGATACTTACCTCTTTAACGGCACCATTCTGGAAAATTTGCGCTATGCCAATGAAAATGCCACCATGGAGGAAATTGAGGAAGCCTGCCGCATCGCCAGCATCCATGATTTCATCCTGCGCCAGCCCGAAGGCTATAACACCATGGTGGGCAACCGGGGCCTGAAGCTTTCCGGCGGCGAAAAGCAGCGGCTTTCCATCGCCCGGGTGATTCTGAAAGATCCCAAAATCCTCATTCTGGATGGAGCCACCTCCGCCCTGGATTCCATCTCCGAAAGCGCCATTCAGGATGCCCTGGAAGTGCTGATGCAGGGCCGCACCAGCATCGTGATCGCCCATCGCCTGTCCACCATCCTCAAAGCGGATCAGATTCTGGTGCTGAAAGACGGCGAAATCCGGGAACAGGGCACCCACGAAAACCTGCTGGCCGCCGGCGGCATTTACCGGGAACTGTACGAAACCCAGTTCCGCAAAATTCTGGATATGGAGAGCGAGAAAGAGGATTGACGGGGGTTCTTGGGGTTTCACCCCAAACCCCAGCAGGGACCATTGTCCCTGCACCCTTTTCCCGGAACATACAAATTGATTTTTCCTTTCTGTGTGCCGGTGAAGGAAAATTCAGAATGCAGAATTCAGAATTCAGAATTGATTATGTTACCGACAATAACACATCGTCCGCTCCACGGGCTGGGCGGCGTTTCGCCGCCTGCCGGATGCCAGGGGCATCCGGGGAAAACGATGAAGCCGCCGAAGAAGAAAGTTCACTTTCTCTCTCGGCGGCTTCTCGTTTTCATTGCGCCCGTGGATTCCCGTCATTCCTGCCACGCTTCATGCAGAAACGCGCTTGCATTTTCCAATAACTCCATTGCAAACCGGGTGCAGGGAGGAACTCCCTGCCGCAGGGTAAAGGGGCTGCGCAAGCCCCTTTCGTCCCACCTTCCGGCAACAAAAAAGCGTTCCCTCCGGCTGGAAGGAACGCTTCTTTATTTTCATCAATCTTTGCTGATGCGGTAAATTTCGTCGGGGCTCATGACGGC
>JAZUQI010000347.1:0-5020 GCA_045605625.1 Clostridia bacterium | reverse complement strand
CTTCCCCGCTACCCTGAGCCTGGAACTGGCCGTGGGCGGTGACGACGTGGCTGCTCTGGAAGCTATCGCTGCCAAGCTGCAGGAATATGACGCTGTTGGCCGTTACAGCACCTGGGCTTCCCCCGTTGCTATGACCATCATTGAAATCGGTGTGGAATATGCCAAGGCTTATGTGGACGGCGCTGTGTCCCGCAACGACGGTGCCAAGCTGGCCGAACTGCTGCAGGCTAAGATCCCCGGCGCCAAGGTGGCCAACTACACCAATGCCGAAGGCACCACCTTCGACAACTACTACACCATCCTGCTGGCTCCCGTGAACTTTGCTGACTATCTGAAGTAATTCACAAAAGCCATCTATAAAGCAAGGTACAGGCCCGCCCATTAACGGGCGGGCCTGTATCCTGTCCATCAGCATTTTTGAGGGGAAATGTCAGAAGGGCAGCGGGCCATTTTGACATTTCCCCTTTATTCCTGCTAAGGAGGTGCTCAGGTTTGAGCGCAGAATTTGTATTGGAGATGAAAAACATCACCAAGCAGTATGGTGAAAACACCGTGCTCAGTGATGTTTCCCTTTCGGTTCGCCCGGGCGAAATTCATGCTTTGCTGGGCGAAAACGGTGCCGGTAAATCCACGTTGATGAACGTGCTTTTTGGCATGCCTGTGATCCACACCACCGGCGGCTTTCAGGGCCAGGTGCTGCTGGATGGCAAGGAAGTGCACGTCACTTCCCCCCATGATGCCATGAACAAGGGCATTGGCATGGTTCACCAGGAATTCATGCTGCTGCCGGGCTTCACGGTGACGGAAAATATTAAATTGAACCGTGAAATTACACATCGAAATTTCTTCAGCCGTTTGATGGGCAAGAACCTGGAAACGCTGAATATGCATAAAATGTCTTCCGATGCCCGGAAGGCGCTGGACAGCGTGGGCATGAGCATTGATGAATATACCCGTGTGGAAGGCATGCCCGTGGGTTATATGCAATTTGTGGAAATTGCCCGTGAAATTGATAAGACGGGCATGAAACTGCTGGTGTTTGACGAACCCACCGCTGTTTTGACGGAAAGCGAAGCCACCCAGCTGATTAAAGTGATGAAGGAAATTGCCAAGAGCGGCATTGCCATCATTTTCATCACTCACCGCCTGGATGAAGTGGCCGCTGCAGCCGATTCCATCACCATTCTGCGTGACGGTAAGCTGGCCGCAGTTCGCAGCACCAAGGATACCACCATTGTGGAACTGGCGGAACTGATGATTGGCCGCAAGGGCGAAGCCATGGTGCATGCGGAACCCCGTCCCGTGGCCCAGGATGAAGTGGCCCTGAAGGTGCGCAACCTGCACGTGGATATGGCCGGTGAAGAAGTGAACGGCGTGGACTTCGATGTATACAAGGGCGAAATCCTGGGCATCGGCGGCCTGGCCCGCCAGGGCAAATTGGGCATTCCCAACGGCAGCATGAGCCTGTATGCATCCAGCGGCGAAGTGGAACTTTTCGGCGAAAAGCTGACGCTGAACAACGCCGGTGACGCTCTTCGTGCCGGGATTGCCATGGTTTCGGAAGACCGTAAGGGCGTGGGCCTGCTGCTGGACCAGAGCATTGAAGATAACATCGTGTTCAACGCCATGCAGGTGAAGGGGGAATACCTGTATAAGCTGGGCCCCGTCACCCTGAAAAACAGCAAGGCCATCCGGGAAGTGGCGGAAAAGATGATTAAGGAACTGGATATCCGCTGCTTCGGCCCCACCCAGCATACGGGCACCCTGTCCGGCGGCAACCAGCAGAAGGTGTGCATCGCAAGGGCATTGGTGATGGGCCCCCGGTTCCTGTTCGTCAGCGAACCCACCCGGGGCATTGATATCGGCGCCAAGAAGCTGGTGCTGGAAACCCTGGTGAAACTGAACCGGGAACAGGGGATGACCATCGTGATGGTTTCCTCCGAATTGCAGGAACTGCGCAGCATCTCGGACCGGATTGCCATCGTATCCGAAGGGAAACTGGTGGATATCCTCTCTCCCGATGCTTCCGATGCGGACTTTGGTCTGGCCATGTCCGGCATCAAGCCTTCCGAACATAACCAGAAAGGAGATGGCGCACAATGACGAAATCCAAAATCAGGCGTGTGATCGCCATCGTTCTTGCGTTGGTGGCCGTGGCCCTGGTCGTGCTGGGCATGGTGAATATGCCCAAGCGGGATAGCGCCAAGGGCAAGGAAATTCTGGATACCCTGCGCACCCGCACCCTGTTGAATGCCACGGGTGAAGGCGTGGTGGAAAGCTATGTGACGGTGGCCAAGAAGGAAGCCCAGGCGGCGGCCAAGGCTGCCGGCGGCGGCATGAGCGCCATCCGTGAAGCGGTGGCCAAGGCGGAAGAAGAAACCCGGGCCAAGTATTCCAACGTGGAAACGGATTATTCCGCCATTGATACCACGGCGCTGGATGCCGCTGTGGAAACCTATATGACGGCCCTGAAGGCCTCTGCGGATTGCGATGAGGCGGCCCGGCAGGCCTATATCGATGCCCACTATGACGAAGCCCTGGCCAAGGCCGAGGCAGACCGTGCGGCAAAGATCGCTGCCGGCCAGGATGTGCCGGAAGAAATTACGGTGAACGTGGATATGTCCGGCTTCACCGATACGGAAGAAATGATTGCCCTCCAGGCCAAGGCCAAGGAAGCCTACGGCCTGGTAGGGGAGGCCCTGAAGGGCATTTACCCCGTGATGGATGATGAAGCGCTTTCCACCCTGGAAGGCACCATTGCCGATATCGTATACCAGACCGGGGATGATTTCACCGTGCAGTATGACCGCTATGTGAAGGCGGGCAGCGATGCTGCGCTGGAAAGCAAGGCCGCCGGTTACATGGTGCGCCATGCGGACGATATGTTCTATGTGGCTGCTGCGCTGATTGTGGCGGCGCTGACGCTGCTGTTCTACGAAGTGCTGGTGGCAAAGCTGGGCATTCCCCGTGTGATCATCGGGCTGTTCTTCATTCTGCTGTGCATCATGAGCCTTCTGTATGACCTGAGCCTGAGCACCCTGCTTTCCAACTCCGTGGTGCGCATGGGCATGAACTCCATCATGGTGCTGGCCATGGTGCCGGGCATTCAGTGCGGCATCAGCCTGAACCTGGGCCTGCCCATTGGTTTGGTGGCTGGCCTGATTGGCGGCCTGCTCACCATCGAACTGGAAATTGCCGGTTGGATGGGCTTCCTGTTTGCGGTTGTGGTGGGCGTTGTGATCGCTGCGGTGTGCGGCTGGCTGTATGCCCAGCTTTTGAACCGGCTGAAGGGCGAAGAAATGTCCGTTACCACGTATGTGGGCTTTTCCATTGTGTCTTTGATGTGCATTGCGTGGCTGGTGTTGCCCTTTAACAGCCTGAAGCTGCGCTGGCCGCTGGGCACGGGCCTGCGTAACACCATCGGCCTTGATAATTCCAACTTCTGCAAGATTCTGGATAACCTGTGGTCTTTCAACATTGGTGAATTCCGTGTGCCCACGGGCCTGCTTTTGTTCATGCTGCTTTGCTGCCTGCTTGTGTGGCTGTTCAGCCGCTCCAAGACGGGCGTGGCCATGCAGGCGGTGGGCAATAACCCCCGTTTCGCCGAAGCCACGGGCATCAACGTGAACAAGATGCGTGTTATCGGCACGGTGCTGAGCACGGTGCTGGGCGCTGTGGGTATTCTGGTGTATTCCCAGAGCTATGGCTTCATGCAGCTCTATACTGCCCCCCGTCAGATGGGCTTCATCGCCGCATCTGCCATCCTCATCGGCGGTGCCACCACCAGCCGCTGCAAGATCAGCCATGTGCTGATTGGTACGTTCCTGTTCCAGGGCGTGCTGACGCTTGGTATGCCGGTGGCCAATGTGCTGGTGCCCGGCTCCACCATTTCCGAAACATTGCGCATTCTGATTTCCAACGGTATCATCCTCTATGCGCTCACCAAGTCTGGAGGTGGCTCTCGTGGATAAGAAAGAAATCCGTACACTGCTTCGTAACAATGCCGTTACGGTGATGTTTGTGGTGCTGTGCACCCTGTGCATGATCTTTTCCGGCCAATCCGTTTCTTACGTGATTTACGAATTGTTTGGCCGTTTGAGCCGCAATTCCTTCATCGTGCTGGCCCTGATTATTCCCATCGTGGCCGGCATGGGCATCAACTTTGCCATCACCATCGGCGCCATGGCAGCGCAGATCAGCGTGCTGTGGGTGATCGAATGGGGCGTAGGGGGCATTGGCGGCTTCCTGCTGGCCATGGGCATGACGCTGCCCATCGCAGCCCTGTTTGGCTTCCTGATTGGCAAGCTTTTGAACAAGATGAAGGGCCAGGAAATGATCGGCGGCCTGATTCTGGGCTATTTCGCCAACGGCTTGTACCAGCTGTTGTTCCTGTTCATTTTCGGTAACCTGATTCCCCTGAACACCCCCGGCCTGGTCATCAAAGGCTCCACCGGCGTTGCCAACACCATTGACCTCAATTCCGGTGCAGGCGGCGGCATCAAGTATGCCCTGGACGGCATCTGGCGCACGGATTTTGGCACCAGCCTGTACGTGCTGTGCGGCATTGTGGCCGTGATTCTGATCGTTGGCCTGCTGCTGAAAAAGACCAATTGGAAAAAGGCTGTGGCTGGAATCGTGGGCTGCGCTGCGGCCTGCGGCCTGTACCAGATCCCTGCCGTTTCCCAACTGTTCTCCATGGTGAAAGTTCCCATGGTGACGTTCCTGGTGGTGGGCGTTCTGTGCCTGTTCAATGTGGGCGTGATGAAAACCCGGCTGGGCCAGCAGTTCCGTGCGGTGGGCCAGAACAGAACCGTGGCCAATGCATCCGGTATCCATGTGGATCGGGTGCGCCTGATCGCCATCGTGATTTCCACCGTGCTGGCGGGTTGGGGCCAGCTGATCTTCGTGCAGAACATGGGCTCCTTCCAGACTTATGGTGCTCATGAGCAGGTGGGCCTTTACGCCGGTGCGGCCATTCTGGTTGGCGGTGCGTCCATCCGCAAGGCCACCAACGGCCAGG
>JAZUQI010000346.1:0-8764 GCA_045605625.1 Clostridia bacterium | reverse complement strand
GGTCTTTCTTCATATCAGAAGCATTTTTTACAGCGTTCTTTTTTGCACCGTTCCACTTCGCCGCATTGGTAGCACAGTTCATTATCGCACATGCCTGTATCGAAAAATTGCAAAAGATTCTGTGTGGTGATTTCTGCAATGTTTTCCAGGGCTTCCTGGGTCAAAAAAGCCTGGTGAGAGGTGACGATCACGTTGGGCATGGAAATCAGCCGGGCCAGGGTATCGTCATCCAGAATATGGCCGGAATAATCGTTGAAGAACACGTCGGATTCTTCTTCATATACATCCAGGCAGGCGGCGCCGATTTTTCTTGCCTTAATGCCGTTAAGCAGCGCTTCCGCATCAATCAGCGCCCCACGGGAGGTGTTGATGATAACAACGCCCTTTTTCATTTTTCCAATGCTATCTTCGTTAATCAGGTGATGGGTTTCCTTGGTCAGCGGGCAATGCAGGGAAATGATATCGCTGCGTTCAAAAATCTCATTCAGGCTGACAAATTCCACATCGTTTCCCGAAGGAAATTTATCATAGGCAATTACCTGCATGCCAAAGCCTTTGCAGATGTTGATCATTACCCGGCCAATTTTTCCAGCCCCCACAATGCCGATGGTTTTGCCATGCAGGTCAAATCCAGTCAGGCCGTTCAGGCTGAAATTAAAATCCCGGGTGCGGATGAATGCCTTATGAATGCGGCGGATGGACGTGAGCAGCATGGCCATGGCGTGCTCCGCCACCGCATAAGCGGAATAAACCGGCACATGCACCACGTGCACTTTGCCGTAAGCGTTGTGCAAATCCACATTGTTATAGCCGGCGCAGCGCAGGGCAACGATCTTCACGCCCATTTCATACAGCCGGTCAATCACCGCAGCGTTCACCGTGTCATTCACAAAAACGCAAACGCCATCCGCCCCATTGGCCAGCGAAACGGTATCTTCATTCAGTTTGGATTCATAAAACTTAAATTCAATTCCATGTTCCTTTCCATATTTTTCAAAGCCGGGAACATCATAGGGTTTTGTATCAAAAAAAGCAATTTTCATGGCGCTTCCTCCTTCCTTGTTCCGGATAAAGTATACCACAAAAATTGCTTTTCAAACCAAAAGATGCCGCCGAAGCAGCATCTTTTTCCATCATTTATTTTGCATCCTTCATAAAAGCGGCGTAGGCCTTTACGGCTTCATACAAGTCCGCCTTATTGATGATTTCCAGGGGTGCGTGCATGGAAAGCACGGCCACGCCGCTATCGATCACTTCCATGCCGTACAGGGCGCAGATATAGGCAATGGTGCCGCCGCCGCCAACATCCACCCGGCCCAGTTCGGCCGTTTGCCAGGCAACGTTATTGTCATCCATGATTCTCCGCAGCTTGCCGATGAATTCTGCATTGGCATCGTTGGAGCCGCTCTTGCCGCCGGAACCGGTGAACTTGTTGTAGCAGACGCCGTTTCCCAGCATGGCGGCATTTTTCTTTTCAAAGGCACCGGCAAAAAGGGGATCAAAACCGGCGCTTACGTCGCAGGACAGCATCCGGCTATTGGCCAGGGCATGGCGCAGTTTCAGGTCGCTGTAGCTTTCTTCCGTCAGGTTCAACAGCTCTGCCACGGCATTTTCGAAATACATGGCCCGCATGCCGGTGGCGCCCACACTGCCGATTTCTTCTTTATCCGCCATCAGGCAGCAGCAGGTGTATTCCGGGGTTTCATTCAGGCTGAAAATGGCTTCCAAAGAGGCGTATGCGCACACCCGGTCATCATGGCCATAGCCCAGAATCATGCTGCGGTCCAACCCATAATCCCGGGCGGCACCGGCAGGCACGGCTTCAATTTCTGCAGACACCAGGTCTTCTTCTTCCACGCCGTACTGTTCTTTCAGAATCTGCAAAAGGGCGGCCTTCACCGGCTCTTTTTCTTCGCCGTTTAGGGGTTTTCCGCACAGCATAATATCCAGATCTTCGCCGCCGATCACTTCGCTGGCCTTCTTGCCCATCTGTTCCCGGGAAAGATGGATCAGCAAATCGGAAATGCCCACCACGGGGTCATCTTCTTTTTCACCGATCACGATGTTCAAAAGGGTGCCGTCCTTTTTCGCCACCACGCCATGGAGAGAAAGGGCCCGGGCCACCCACTGGTATTTCTTGATGCCGCCGTAATAATGAGTATCGGCATAGGCAAAGCCGCTGTCTTCATAGAAGGGGTTTTGCTTCAAGTCAATCCGAGGGGAATCGATGTGGGAGCCGACGATGTTCAGGCCCATTTCCAGGCCCTTGTGGCCCAGGTGGAACAGCATCACAGCTTTGCCCATGCAGTTCACAAAAACCTTGTCACCGGGCTGCAAACGGCGCCCAGCGCTGATGGCTTCCTGCAAATCAGTATAGCCGTGTTCCTTGGCGGCTTCGATGGTGATGGTCGTGCATTCCCGTTCTGTTTTGCCGTTATCCAGGAATTTACGGTAGTTCTTTGCAATGGTTTCCAGTTTCAAAAGGGCCGCTTCATCATAATGTTTCCAAGCGTTTTCACGATACATTTTTCTTTCGTCCTTTCAAAATCAAATTTCGGGCTTTTTCACTTTGCTGTTCAGCTTATCCAGCAAAAGCGTGGCAACACAGCCAACAATAACAAAGGCCACATGAACCAGGCAGGAAACAACACCGGCACCAAAGGCTGCAAAGGGAATGGTGAAAATGGTGGCTGCAATCACCAGGCCAATGATGCCATGGAACATGACGGAATAATGGTTGTTCATCATCCAGTCAATGGCCCGGGTGAGCAGCACAAAGGCCAACACGGCACCAAGGGCAACCGGCAGAAGTACCGGGAAATTCATATTGCCAATGGCCCCGGTGATGTGTTCATAGAAGGTGGACATGGTGCCATCCGCCGCCGTCATCTGCAAGGGCAGCATCAGCACGGAGCCACTCATGCCGGGGGCAATGATGGAAAGGGTGAGGCAAGCGCCGCCAAACATATTCCAGCCGAAATTGGGCACGATGGTGAGCTGCAAAATGCGTGCGCCCCCAAGAATCACAAATGCCACCACAAACACGGCGATCATGGAAATCCAGCTATTCTTATCACGGCCCTTTTCCCCGGCTTCCCGAAAAAGGGAGGGCATGATACCGATGGTCATACCAACGAAAACAGCCAGGGCCTGGGTTTCATAGGCTTTCAATACTTCTTCCAGCACTTTGGCAATACCAACATACCCAATGGCAAAGCCCAGCAGAATGGGCCAAAGTTCCAGCAGGCTGTTTTTCAGGTTCTTAAAGGGATGGGCAAGGAATTTCATCAGCGGCTTGTACAGGCCAAATAAAACAGCCAGCACACCGCCGGAAACACCGGGCAAAACGCCGCCTGCGCCAATCAGCGCACCCTGAATGATTTTGATGAAGTAGCTCATGTTTATTTCCTCCTGTGTTTTCATTCACACAAATTACATTATACCTGAAAGGAGGAAAATAGTCGAGTGATTTTCGAAAAAAAGCAGCATGGTTTTTCACCATACTGCTTCCTGACTTATGCAAGTTTCATTTGCTCCAGCCGTTCATAGAGAAAATGGAACATCCGGCAATTGGTGCGGAACAATTCCTGATATTTTTCCTGAGTGGCAAAATAGGAAACACAAATCAACTGATTGCCAAGCACCACATAAGGCGCCGCTTCTTTTTCGTCCTCCGTCAGGGGATTTACCCGATCATACCCCTCCAGAATATCGTGGTAGATGCGCAGCCATTCATCGGCATTTTCTGTATCGAAGGTTTCGGAAAGAATGGCCGTGGCTGCATAGCAGGGATCATAAAGGCGAATATTCTGTTCGCTGAGTTCAAAATCGATAAAGCCCCAGGCTTGCCCGTTGACGATCACGTTACCGGGGTTGGGATCCCGATGGATGCATTGCGTGGGCAAAACGGATTGAAAGTGAGCTGCTTTTTCCATGAATGAACGGCAAAATGTTTCGGAAAGCCCAAGGTGTTCCCTGGCATTGGGAAGCGCCCATTCCCCCACCGTTTTGAACAGATTGCTTTCATTCACAAGGCCATCCGCCTTTGCAAGGGCACGGTGCAGCTGGCCGATAATTTCCCCAAGGAACGCCGCCTGATGGCCGGAATACATTTCCTTTGCGTTCATTTGCTTGCCCTGAATCCGTTGGGTCAGGTGGAAATAGCGGCTGCCATCCATCACATAAGGCTTTCCATCCTGCGTGGGGATGGCCACCGCTGCCGCAAGGCCTGCCTCCTGAAGCAGGGCGGATAAGCGCTGCTGGTTCATCACTTTTCCAAGGTTCTCCGTGAACTTCAGCACATACTTATCCCCCACATAATAGGCGTTTTCGCTGCGGTTGCCCGTCACATCGTAATAAATATCTTTTATTTCTTCATTTTCCAGCATCCAATGCTTTAAAATTTCTTTGGCTTTTTTGTGTGTAATATGCATAGCTTCTTCTCCATTCAATTGAATTCTGCAGGGCTTTTTTGCCCGGTTATTGCTGAGGTATTGGGTGGGAGTGCATTGAAACATGCGCTGAAATGCCCGGTAAAACCCGGCATAGGTATCAAAGCCATATTCCAGCGCCACCTGAATGCGTTTTTCGCTGCCCTGCATTTCATAAATAGCGTACAACAAGCGTCTTCTGAGAATGTACTGCATCACCGGCATACCGGTGGCTTGCTGAAATAACCGGTAAAAATGAAACAGGCTATACCCTGCCATCGCTGCCAGTTCCTCCGCATCGATTTCCGCTTTCAGATTTTCTTCGATGTAATTGAGCACTTGCTGAAAAATAGCTTGCTGGTTCATGCGCCCCCTCCTTTCTTCCTGTTTTGTAGCTACATATAGAGAATAGCACCATGCAAAGGCCTTTTCATTTCCGTTTTTGCGAAAAAATACGGGCATTGCTGCCCGTATGAATTTTTTATTCCAGAATGATTTTTTGCTGGCTGTTATCGGAAAGCTTGAATTTGGCTTTCTTCTCCCCTGCCACTGCTTCATATTCGCCCTTGAACCCATCCAGGGTTACAAAGCCGTTATCATCAGTTTTCAGGGTAATATCCGTTTTCCATTCGCCGTGAATGAGGGAGTGCAGCTTGTGGTAGATGGGCTTCAGGCTGGAATCCTTCCGCATCAGGCCGCTGGGAGCGCCCAGCCAAGCGCCGTCCGCCGGATCCCAGGTTGTGATGCCTTCCACCAGCGGATGGGCAAACAATTCGGTGTACATTTCGGCAGCTTCCCGGGCCTGGCGTTCTTCGCCTTCCGGCGTGGAGGGCCATTCGGGCACCTGCCAGTCGTTCAAATCCTCAATATGGGCTGGCATCAGATCACCGGAAATCAGGGTGTTTTCGGTGAAATGGATGGGCAGACCGAAGTGAGAGAAGCGTTCCAGCCCCGCTTGGAGCTTTTCCAGGCCCCAATAGCCCTGATGCTGGTGGGATTGAATGCCAATCACGCTGATGGGCACACCGGCAGCCCAAAGCCCTTCAATCAGGATTTCGTAGGCCTGGCTGGTATTGAAATCGTTAATCAGCAAGGTGGCACCGGGATTTGTTTCATAAGCCGCCTGGAAAACTTCTTTCACCAGCTGAATGCGGCCCTTTTCCTTGCAAAGGCGAGTAATAGCGTTATCATACTTATCAAATACCGGCATGATTACCACTTCGTTAATCACATCCCACATATCGATAACGCCTTTGAAAGCGGCCACATCCCGGTGGATGCGCTGAATTTGCTTTTCCATGATGGTTTTGTTATCATAATCCATCAGCCAATTAGCGCAGGCAGTATGCCAGCAAAGGGGGTGGCCCTTCAGGGTAACGCCCTTTTCTTTCAGCCATTTAGCGGCCTTCATGGTGTCATCTTCTTCCGTTTTGCCTTCCACGGGCTCATACCGGCCCCAGTAGAAGGGCAGCGTGCCAAAGTTAAACAGGTTCAGCCATTTTTCCATGCGGTCTTGAAGGAAAGCTTTCTTTTCTTCATCCTGCACCTTCATCAAGGCCACGCTTTCAAAGGCGCCGCAGCCAAAGAGGAACTGATGGTTCTTCAGCGTCATGCGAATTTCAGTATTGGCAAGGGGGGCACCGTCTTTTCCGGTGACGAGAATGGGGGCTTGTGCTTTCTTGGATGCAAACTTGTCCATGTTCTTTTCCTCCTTTTTTACCAGTTAATCAAATTCTTTATAATAGCGGATAACTTTTCCGCATTCTTTCTATGGGTCAGCTGGGAGGGATGCCAATCCGCCGCCCGGCCATCTTCCGGCAATTGTTCCGTGAAGGGGGCAAAATGCACGTTGGTGTCCCCTGTGGCTTTTTGATAGCCTGTCACGGCCTTTTCCACCATGGGGTTCAGCCTTTCCCCCATGATGCCTAAGATGCACAGGATTTTTGCCGTGGGATTATTTTGGCGAATGGTTTTCAGGAAACATTGATAGGTATCGCAGTATTCCTGCTGCAAGGCGGCATCATCCCGGGTGAAACTATCGTCATTGGTACCCAGGTTCACCACCACAAGATCCGGCTGGCGCTTTATAAAATCCCACGCCACATCCTGGGGGTAAACGCCCTGGAAGCTACCGTAGCTGAACCCTATCTTTTCATAGAAAAGGGGCAGCCGCTGATCCGGCCGGCGTACACCGTCATCACTATAGCCGGAAATGATGCCATAGCCGCTGAGGGAAACAAGGCTGTGGTCTGCCTGTAAATGCTGGCAAGTGAGATAGGCATAGGCCTTGGTGGCATCTTCCGTATCGGTTTTGAAATTGTGTTCTGCCACTTCATCATCCACGCCATAGCCGCAGGTGATGGAATCTCCGGCGAATTCAATGAAACGCTGTTTCGTTTCAGCAGGCAAAATGCTGCCCTCATCATCCGTTTCCATTATGCCAATGCCGCAGGTGGACATGGCGGATTCCGAAACCTTCATGATGGTTACCTGATGGGTGTTCGCTTCTTGCTCATTCACAAGGCTTAATTTGATTTCTTTTTGATTCACCATCAAATCGTTCACGATTGCCCCGTCAACCCATACTTTCACCCGGGCCAGATTGCCAGCCATCCCATCATTTTCACAGCGGTCATCCCCAAGCAGGGTGACAGAAAGCTGCTTTCCATGGAACTGAAATGCAGCACCTGTGGCAGAATAACACAGCCAAAGGGCGTTCTCCCTTTCCATGGTTCTGCCAAGGGGCTTTATATTTGAAGATACAGGAAAATATGTGCGCATGGCTATTGATCCTCCGTTTTTGTTATGTTCATCATATCATGGTTTTCTTTGCGTGACAAGCGTTCTTTGCTTGACATTTTGCGCATCAAATGCTATAAAAAGATTAGAAAGTATCATGCATTCCAAAGGAGAAGGCTTGAAATGAAAACGTATGCCATAAGAGATGCAAAAGAGATTCGCCTGTCCGGCCGTTTTGACAAAACAGAGCCGAACTTTCCGATGCTGTGGAGCAGTTCCTCCGCCGAATTTAAGATGGAAGGCACATTACTGGAAGTGGAAATTGAATGCCAGTATACCTCCATGGCCCCCTATCTCTCCTTCACCGTGGATGGCCTTCGCAGCCAGAACTTTGTGCCCCTGAAAGGCCGGCATTGGTACCCTGTGTTTCTGGGCCTTTCCAATCAGGTGCATCATGTACGCATTGCCAAGGAAACCCAGCCTTTCGGCGGTGATTGGGAGGCCTTTGTTACCCTGAACCGCATTCGCATGAACGGAAAGCTTTTGCCCCTGGAAGAAGCGAAGATGAAAATTGAATTCATCGGCGATTCCATCACCAGCGGCGAAGGCTGCAAAGGCCCTAATGCCTTTATGGAATGGGTACCCATGGTGTTTTCTTCTTCCGATACCTATGCCAAAATGACGGCGGATGCCCTGAAAGCCCAGTATCAGGTGGTCAGCCAAAGCGGCTGGGGCGTAATGGGCGCGTGGGATAATAATCCCTCCGGCAGCATCCCGAAGGTATACCATCAGATTTGCGGTGCCGTTGGGGCAAAAGGCGCTCAGAAGGATTATGATTTTTCCTTTAACCCTGACAAGGTTGTGATTGCCCTTGGCACCAACGATGCCGGGGCCATTGGCAATGCCCCCTATACGGACCCGGAAAGCGGCATCACATATAACCTGACGGATAGCGAAGCGGATCAGCAGCGCCTGGAAGATGCGTGCTATGCTTTTATCCGCACTTTATACGAAAAGAACCCCCATGCAGCCCTTTACTGGATTGTGTTTTATGTTAAAGGCCCGGTGCATGACTCCGTGAAGAAGGCGGTGAACCGGGCCGCTCAGGAAGGCATTCCCATTCGCTTTTCCGTGCCCCTTACCCTGGATGGCATGAAGAAATGTGAAATGGGCAGCCGTGCCCATCCCGGCCTGAAGGCCCATCAGCGCATCAGAAAAGCGCTGGTGAAACTTCTGAAAGAATAATCGAAAGGCATCGGAAACATCCCTTTCCGATGCCCTTTTCTTTTTATTTTGCCATCAATGCAGCCAGTACGAAAACCGCCGGAGAATTCCAGTAGATGGTGATTTCATTCATGGAATAGCTGCCCCAATGGTCAATATAACTTTTCATGGGCGGCGTACCGGGCTGAATCATTTCCCGGGCCACCGCATCACCGGGGCGGCGATTGGGGCCGCCGCTGACCATGCCGGGAATGCTTTCTTCAATGCCATCCGCATAAGCAGGCCGCAAATGAGGATTGTTGTACGCATAATCACCGTTGCCGGTAACATAACTGATCCCCATGGCATTCACGCCCATCAGCACATCCAGC
>JAZUQI010000345.1:0-11727 GCA_045605625.1 Clostridia bacterium | reverse complement strand
TGGACTGCCCCAATTTATACGGACAGCACAAAAAACACCCTGGTAGGAAAATATCAAGTTTTATGCGGAGTGGCGCAGCGTAAGCGGTGCCACTCCCGTTTTTAACTGGATACGCTGGTGGTTATAGAAGTGGATGTAGTTGTCGATCAATCTTCTTGCTTCCTCAAAAGTGGTAGCCTGGTGCCTGTAAATGCACTCAGTCTTGAGGATGGAGAAGAAATTTTCGGCCATAGCATTGTCGTAGCAATTTCCCCGTCTTGACATGGACGGAGTTATCCCATATTCTTTAGTCAGGTCAAAGTATGCTTGAGAGGTGTACTGACTCCCCTGGTCGCTGTGGAGCTGCAACTCCGCAGCGACTTTCTTTTCCTTTTGCATAGCAAGTCGGATGGTGTCCAGCACAAGATTTACACTTTGACTTGTTCCGGTTTTATATGCAACAATGCTATTGTCGAACAGATCCCGGATCACAGACAGATAGAGCACACCTTGGCCGGTATGGATATAGGAGATATCCGTGACCCACTTGTAGTTAGGGCGGTCTGCCTGAAACTCTCTGTTCAGTAGATTTTCGTATTTGTGAATCTGCTGTCCCATTTGCCGCCACTTTCTGCGGCGACGGATTTCAGATAGAAGTTCATATTTCTTCATGATACGAAGAATTGTTTTAGGGTTTCTGTGTATTTCCTTAACTTTTCTCAACCACTTCCACATACGGCGATATCCATAAGTCTTGTCGCATTTCTCTTGTTGCTCGCGGATGATGGCGGCGAGCTCCGCATCAGGTACCGGCTGATCCAGGCGTCCGACATAGTCATAATAACCGCTGCGCGACACGCCGAAGAACCGGCACATCACAGATACCGGATAACGATTTCGGTTCATGTAAATGATCTGGTATTTTACTCGAGGCCTCACTTCCTTCCTGTCAATTGCAGAAAATCCCGCAGCAACTTGTTTTCCATCTTCAGTCGATTGATTTCGTATACCTGTTCTGCAACAATATCTCTGGGCGCAGCATCCTTGCACGGACGGCCTTTGGGACGAGGAGATATTCCGGCTGCCAGCTTTGCCTGTGCCTTGTTATATCGACTTACCCACCAAGCTATTTGGCGTTTTTCCAACCCGAAGTGTTCTGCAATCTCGCGCCGGGTTTTGCCGGCTTCACGCATTGCTATTATTTCTGGTTCAATCATCTTGATGTGCGTGTAATTCCTTTTGGACATGATAACACCCCCTGATGTAGTACGTTCATTTTCCTACATCAGGGGGTGTTTTGTCTATTGTCCGTTTTACAGGATCAGTTCAAAATCGAAGCGGATTTTGTTTGCAAAAAATCAAGTCAAAATCTTGCGGAAATTGGCGTCCGTCTGGGGATACACAAGGAAGCTGCGCACTTTCAGGTGCACCTGCTTTCCGGTTTCCACGCCCTGGCTTTCGTAGGGATCGGCAATGACCCGCACTTCCTTGCCGCCGCCCAGGTCAATGCGGCAGTCGTCCACGTCGCCCAGGTAGAAGTGGGTTTTCACCACGCCGTGCAGCTGGCTTTCGCTTTCGTCCGCATAGGTAATGTTTTCCGGGCGGATGCCCACAATCACCTTGCCCGTTTCCGGCCCGTCGTAGGGCAGCTTCTGGTCGCAGCCATCCAGGGTGATCTGGCTGCCTTCCGCCGTGCCTTCCACAAATTCAATCTTGCCCACGAAATCCGCCACGAAGGGGTTGGCCGGCTTGGTGTAAATTTCACGGGGGGTGCCCACCTGCTGGATCACGCCCCGGTTGATGACCACAATCCGGTCGCTCATGGCCATGGCTTCTGTCTGGTCATGGGTGACATACATCACGGTGATGCCGTATTCCCGCTGAATTTCCTTGATTTCAAAGCGCATGCTTTCAGGCAGCTTGGCATCCAGGTTTGACAGCGGTTCGCCCAACAGCACCAGGGCAGGGCTGGCCACCAGCGCCCGGGCCAGGGCCACACGCTGTTGCTGGCCGCCGGAAAGCTGGCTGGGGATGCGGTCCGCATACTGGGTGAGGTGCACCGCTTCCAGCACCCGGTCCACCTTCTGGCGGATGGCGGCCTTATCCACTTTCTTGATGGTCAGGGGATAGGCCACGTTTTCAAACACCGTCATGTGGGGCCACACGGCGTAGGACTGGAACACCATGCCAATATCCCGCTTTTCCGGGGGAAGGAACACCTTATCGCTGGATACCACCCGGTCGTCAAACTTCACGGTGCCGCTGGTGGGCTTTTCAAAGCCGGCAATGATGCGCAGCATGGTGGTTTTGCCGCAGCCGGAAGGGCCAAGCAGGGTGATGAATTCGCCGTTTTCAAAGACGGCATTGAAGTCCTCCAGCACCACGGTGGGGCCGAAGGCTTTGGTTACGTTTTGAATGGTTACACTGGACATAAATTCTTTCTCCCCCTATTATCAAATGGAGAACTCGCCCTTGGTGAGCTTGTTGAGCAGGAAATTGATGGCCACCACGATCAGCAGAATGCCAAAGGCCATGGCGCTGGCCTGCTGCTGGCTGGTGTAGGTCCAATACTCATACAGCTGGAAGCCAATGGTTTTGGTGTTGTTGGAATAGAGAAGGGCGGTCATGGAAAGTTCGTAGAAGCTGGGAATGAAAATCAGGAACCACCCGGCGGCAATGGACGGGAAAATCAACGGCCCGGTGATTTTGAACATGGTTTTGGCCCAGCTGGCGCCGCTGATCTGGGAACATTCTTCCAGAGAAACGTGAATCTGGCTCATGGCGGATACCACGGTGCGCATGCCCATCATCAGGTATTTGATGAGGTAAGCAATAATCATGATATAGGCCGTGTTGTAAATGTTCAGGCCGAAATCGCCCTTCATGGTCATAATCAGGCCCAGGGCGATGACCACCGAGGGGGTGCCGCTGCCCAGCGTGATCAAAAAGTCCGGTATTTTGCGGCCCCGGATCCGGGTGCGCTGCAAAAGGTAGCTCATGGTGCAGGCTATCACAATGCCCACCGTGGCCGTTACAGCGCCAAAGATCAGGCTGTTTTTCAGGCAGTCCATGGTTTCGGAGCGGCTGAAAATGGTGGTCCAGTGATCCAGGGTGAAGTTTCCGGCCTCCACCAGGGATTTGCCCAGGTTTACCTTGAAGGAGGTGGTGAGGATGGTGGCAAAGGGAATCAGGATCACAATCACCGCAAACAGGCCCACCATGGCCGTCAGGGGAATGCGCCACTTGCCAAGGTCCACAATATTGGGCCTGGTGGATTTGCCGGATACGGTGATGTATTGCTTCTTTGCAATCACAAAATCCGAAATATACAAAACCAGAATGGCAATCACCATCAGGAATACGGAAAGGCCGGTGGCGTCGCTCAGCCCCTGGGCCCCCAGGCCGTTGTATTCAATGATGCGTGTGGTAACGGTGTGCACCTTGCCCGGGGCCCCGATGATGGAAGGAATGCCATAGCAGCTGGCGGCGCATACGAACACCAGCAGCGCACCGGCAATGAGGCTGGGGGTCATCATGGGCAGGGTCACCTTAAACACCGTGGTGATGGGGGAGGCGCCGCTGATGCGGCTGGCTTCCTCCAGGGAGGGGTCCATCTTTTCCATGGCACGGGAGATGGTGATGAAGGCGTAGGGGTAGTAGAACGTGGTCAGCACCCAGATCATGCCGCCCAGGGAATAGATGTTCAGCGGGCCGGGCACATCCCCCAGGTTAAACAATGTGCGCAGCATCACGTTGATGGTGCCCACGTTGGGGTTCAGAAGCCGCAGCCACGCCATGGCCCCCAGGTACGGCGGCACCATGTACGTCAGCACAAACAGGCTGCGGAAAAATTTCTTGCCATACAGGTTGGTGCGCCCCACCAGCCATGCCAGGGGGAAGGCCAGCAGCGTGCCCAGCACCATGGTGGCCGCAGCGGCAATGATGGTGTTGCTCAGGGCCCCCAGGTTCATGGGGTAAGTGTACAGGCGCTGGAATACGTCAAAGGTAAAGCTGCCTTCGGGGAAGAAGGCCTTGATCACCAGATACACCAGCGGCATCACCTGGAACACCACCAGGAAATCCACAATGATCAGGATCACAATCCATTTGATGTTCATGTGCCAGCTGTGATCTGCCCGCAAAAGGAAGAACAGCAGCACAATATCAAACACCAGCAAAATACCAACCAGAATCACCGTTTTTGTATTGGAAAGCACCAGTTGCTCAGCAAAGCCGATGTCGCTGCCTGCAATCATGCCGTAGGCGGTTATCCGGGCATCGGCGGAACGGGCGGCCTTTTTCAGGCCGTTCACGTCATCGCTTTTCAGCGGTTCGTTCTCTTTATTGGCACTGGTGAGAAAAAGCTGCATCAAAATGCCGGCCCTCTCCAGCCCTTCTTCGCCTTCCACGGAAGCGGCGGCCAGTTCGGGCAGCGGGGCGGTTTCATCGGCCACGGCCAATAACACCTGCTGGCGGAAGGCGGTGCGCTCCGCATCGGTGAAGGCGGCCAGGGCTTTCTTTTCTTTGCTGGATACCTTGGGCCCGGCCACGGAATAGGTGGCGGCTAAAAGTTCCATGGTATCCCGCTGGGGGTCGGCGGAATCTTCCAGATAAGTGGCCAGCTTCCCGGCCCGGTCTTCCTTGGCGGCGCTGGTCCACGCATCCTGCAAAAGGGCGCGGCTTTGCTGCTCCACGGCGGCCTTTTCAGGCGCATGAAGGACGTCCAGCATGGGCTGGATGCCCGTTTCATACAGGGAATCCAGCTGGGGGGAAAGCTTTTGAATATACCCAAAGGCGGCTTCCTGATCGAAGCCGGAGGCGTTGTAGGTGTTCACGCCCCAAAGGCCTGCTGCAATCAGAGCAATGCCCAGCAGCAGAAACACAACAAGTCCGATTTTGCATCGGATTTCGGCGGCGCTTTTTGTACTTTTGCTTGTCTGTACCTGCATCCAAGTACACTCCTTGAAGATAGTCACAGGGGGAAGCCGCCGCATGGGCGGCCTCCCCCAAATTGATGTAGGAAAGCGATAATAAGATTAGTCCACGGTTACACGTTCCTGGAATTCGGTGCGGATTTCTTCACGCTGGGTGTAGCAGCGCACCCAATCAACGCCCATATCCTTTTCGATCAGGCCATCGGTATCCACGGAATCATAGGGCACTTCCTTCATGCCGGCGAACACGCTGTGCATATAGCCTTCCAGAATCAGCTTCTGGCCAGCTTCGCTCAGCAGCCAGTTGGCCACGGCTTCGCAGGCTTCGGTGTTCATGTTGGCGCTCTTTTCTTCAGCCACGATCATGGCGGTGGAGGGGATCAGGATCACGCCGTCTTCGGGATAGATGCAAGCAATCTTGGAGCCCTTTTCCTTGCGGGCCTGCAGCACGGATTCTTCCAGAATCATCACGGCCTTGCATTCGCCGGTTTCCAGCTTGCCAAGGGCCACGGAGCCGGATTCGATCATCACGTCATTGGCGCCCAGGGCATCGAAGAATTCGTAGCCGTACTTATCGGTCAGGGCAGCAACGGCGGCCATGGTGGTGCCGGAGGTGAGGGGGTTACCCATGGAGATGAGGCCCTTCAGGGAAGGATCTTCGGCGAATTCCTTGAAGGTCTTGGGCAGCTGTTCGGGGGTGTACAGTTCGGGGTTGTATGCAATCACCATGTTGCACACACGCACGGGATACCAGTAGCCGTCTTCGTCATAGGGGAAGCGCAGCAGGGTATCGGCGTTTTCCACTTCAAACTGATGCAGCCATCCGCCTTCCTTCAGTTCCAGGGAATAGGCAGGTTCGGCCACCAGCATCATATCGCAGCCCAGGGTGCCGGTTTCCATTTCGCCGGTGAGCTTGGTCTGCAAGGAACCGGTGCCGCCGTAGAAGAATTCCACTTCCAGGTTGGGGAATTCGGCTTTCAGTTCGGCGCTCATCATATCGATGACGAACTGATAGATGGAGGTGTAAACAACCACTTTGCCTTCAACATCTTCGTTGACGGCCAAAGCAGCGGGCACGAGGCCGCAAGTCATCACAAGGACCAGGAGCAGAGCAATCAGTTTCTTCATGTGGGGGTCTCCTTTCAATATTTGGTTTTTTTTATTTCACACCGCTATTTCCCCTGCGGTGCAAAGTTCCGGATATGAAAACGTTTTTTCTGTCACCTTCATTGTAACAAAAAAGGCGGTGAATTGCAAGCTTTTTTCCATTCCGCCGCCATTTTTTGTTTTTTTATTGTTTTGATGGGTTATTCTATTTCCCGGTACAAAAGCCGCTGCTGCGCAAGCCCCTCCCGGACAAATTCCTTTTGCTTTTCCATTTCTTCGTTGGCTTTTTGAATATCAAAGCCTCCCAGCCATGCATTGAACGCACCGGCCGCCGTGGCGCAATAGGCGTTGTAATAGCTGTCCGCCGCTTCCAGGGTTTGCAGCTTTACGGCAGAGGAAAGTTCCATCATGGGGTAAGCGTATTCGGTGCCGATTGCTTTTTCCGCCTGCTGGGTTACAATATGATCCAGGTAATTCAGGATCACCAGTTGTTCGCCCTGCTCGTTGGCGGCGGAGGTGTTGTTGGTCAGGAATTCACCGGCTTTGCCGGCCAGCAAAACCGCCTGGCCTTCCCACTCGAAAATTTTGTTTATCACTTCGTTGATGGCAGCTTGCGCTCCTTCGTTCAGCAGCCATTCGGCATGGTCTTTCATGCTGTCCCAATCAAACATTTCCTGCAGGGTCACGTCCATTTCCTTCTGAATATTGCTGCAGGCGGCCACGATCACCGGGTCGTTTTCGCTGGCAGCCTTGATTTGCGTCAGGATATGGGTGTTCCGGGCGTACTGATGAACCAGGTTCAGCACTTTCTGATGATGCACATTGTGTTCATCGATATGCTGCACAAGGGAATACAAAAGGGAAATGAAATCTGCTGCCTTGTCCGTTTTTTTGATGGAGGATGTAAGTTCTGCGTCTTTCAGGGATTGGCCGTATGTGGAAGCAGCATCGTATATGTTTTGCACCGCCTGCATCACCTGTTTCGCTTCGGGCGCAATGCCGCTTGCTTCCGGTTGGCTCATAGAATCCCGGAGGATATGGGTCAGCATTTCTTCGCTCTTTCGCAGGAATGTGTTTTTCCCCTGCAGCCAGTCCCCGCCGATAATGGCCAGCCCTTCCCGGGCTTCGCCCAAGGGGTCGGTCAGCACGTCATAGACGAATTTGGACGCAATGAAAACTTTGCTTTGAATGTTTTCCTCCGCTGTTTTCATGGCCGCCCGGGCATAGGAGGTTTTCCCGGCATCGTGCAGCAGGGTGTTCAGCGCTTCATCCAGCTGGGAGGAAAGCTTCTGGTTGTGGGCATAGGCGGCGGCATAATGGCTGCCGGGCAATAGTTTTACCAGCTTGTGGGATACATACCCCACCGTTCCGTCTTCCAGCAGAATTTTGTACCAGCCGTTATCCGCAATGCCGATGCACACAAATTCTTCCCCCTGCTTGATCATGCCAATCTTGGGGGCATCCACCGTGAAACCGGCACGCACATTCACGCCGCCTTCTTCCACCTTCACGGTGCCAAGGGCGGAAATGCCGGAGGGTTCCTCATAGGGGGGAACCAGGAACTGGAAATGATCCCGATCCAAAGAGACTGCCTGCTCAATCAGCCCATGATCCTCAAACAGGCACAGGTGGGCCGTGCCGCCCTGGCTTAAAGTTCGGGAGAGAAGATAGAACTGTTCTTCCATTCTTTCGCCTGATTCGGTGTTGACCAGGGCAAACACAAAATATTCAATTTCACCGTTTGCATACCCAAGGGGCTGATAGCTAACCTTCTTTTGCTCCATCAGCTGGGCAATTTCCGCTGCCATGGGGGAGAGGGCGTTTGGCTGATCCGGGTTCAGGCTGCGTTCCAGGCTGATTTTCAGCAGGGTTTGGAAATCTGTTTCCAGGGCGGTCTGATCCGCCGTTTTTCCGGCGCTGTTTGTTCCGGACAGTACCAGTACCGCAGGGTTCATCAGGGCGCTGTGCCGGGTGGGGGCGTAGTAATAAACCTGTTCATCCGTTTCGCTGCCGTATCCCTTTTCCAGCATGGCCTGCACGGCTTCATTATAAGCCCCGGCAATGCAGGTGCCGCCGGAGGCTTCCCCGTACGCCTGCAGGGGGGCAAGCTGCACTTTATCCGGCACCTCCAGCCAGTTGGTGATTGTCAAATCTGCCGTCAGGGCCGCTTTTTGAACTCCGATAAGGGCCATGTATTCTTCAATCAGTTCCTGATCCGTCATCAGGCAGATAACGGCCTTATCTTCCACAAAAAAGCGCACGGCCATGTATACGGCATGATCCACCCATTCCCCGTTTTCCAGAATCACGCCGAACAGGAGGGCGTCCGACAAATTGTGGGCCTTGGCATGCAGGGGCACAAAGGCGTTCAGATTATTTTTGTTTTCCAGCAGCACCTGTTCCACTTTGCCCCGGGCCAGTTTCACTTTTTCCAGGGCGCTGGGGTCTTCCGCTTCCTCGGCCTGGTGAACAAGGCCGGTTATTCTCTGCACCAGCTTCAGGGTTTGGCGAAGGTCTTTTTCCATGGAATCGGCATCCCCGATGGAGCCGTAGGTTTCGCCGCTGGGCAGGTAGTGCAAAAGGGGCGTCAGCCCGGCATCCGTCTCTTGCCCGGCATACACAATATATTCGCTGCCGTTTTCCCGGCATACGCCGTTTTCGTAAATCTTTTCCACAATCCGGTTCACGCCCTCTGCCAGCAGGGTATCCGCTTGGCTGTCCTTTTCATCCGGGGCCAGGCGGTAAACGGGGTGGCGGCTGGGGCCGGTCACCTGCCGGTAAGAAGGCTGCTGCGGGGAAGAAGCTGCTTTGGTGCCGCTTCCGGCTTCCCTGATGATGGTAAACAGCGCAATGGTGCCGTTATTGCTCAGGGATGATACGCAGAAACAATACAGCACGTTTTCTTCCAAAACATCTTCCACGGCAATATCCGCTTCCTGGGTTCCGGCAGGAAAATCCCCCTGCAACAGCACGTCGTAGGTATCGGTGGATAGAATCAGCCAATAGCCTGCCTGGCCCTCCAAATCCCACGCAACGTGGATGTTTCCTTCCTTCACCGGAAGGGCCTCCATGGGCTGGGGCGTGATGATATGTATTTCTGCCCGGGCGGCACAAAGGCTGCACCAGGGAAGAAAAGACAGGATAAGAAAAAATGCCAATATTCTTTTCATGCGAAAAATCCCCCTGCATTGCTTGCGTTCATGGGCTTCATCTGTTCATTCATCATACCACGGATTTGCCGTTTCCGCAACTGCCTGCGCCCCTCCGCCGGAGGACTTGTTGACACAAAAACGCATATTGGATATAATAAAATGATTGCATGAAAGGGGATTTTCATCATGAAAAAAGGACTGGCTTTTGTGCTGCTGGTGATGCTTTTTGTATGCAGCGTGGCCCCGGCCTTGGCGGTGCCGGAGGGCTACACACCGGCAGGCGCAACGAAGAATTGCTTTTTCTTTGGCGAAAATGGGTATTCCGTGGAATACCGCTATGATTATGAAACCCTGCTGCCCCAAACCATGCAAGCCTATATCGACCAATATAACGCCACCCTTGCCGGGGATGAAACGGATGTGTATTTCTATTTTGTGAATAATTCCCGCAGCATGGATTTCACGGCGGATTTATCCGGGGAAAACGATATCTATGTGGATCTGATGGGGCGGCTCAGCTGCGTGGATCACCACGCCGCCTTGCAAATTCACAGCATGGAAGAATACGAAAAATTGTTCTATCAGACGGATCACCATTGGAACCATGTGGGGGCCCAGCAGGGTTATGAAGATATTCTCGCCCTTTTGCAGGTGGAGGAAGCGCCTTACCAGCCGGTGGAAGAAGTGGTGTTTGATGCGGTGTATAACGGCTCTTACGTAAAGCGCACCGGGGTGAAAAATGCCACGGAGCATTTTGCCGTCTATCGCTATGAATTGCCCCAAATGCGCATCACGCAAGGGGGCCGGATGAAGAAAATCGGCCGGGCGGATGCCTATTTTGCCGGAAAATATTCCAAGGATATTCTGGCCACCCATTATGCCACGTTTTATGGCGGCGATGTGGGGGAACTGGTATTTGATACCGGCAGGGAAGATAAGGAAAATTTGCTCATCCTGTGCAATTCCTATGGCTGTTCGGTGCGCTCGCTGATCAGCTGCCACTTTAACAAAACCTATGTGGTGGATATGCGGGAATATATGGCCCAGACGGGCAAATCCATGAAAATTCAGGAATACCTGAAGGAACATGAAATTGATAAAGTGCTGATTTTAGGGGATGTAAGCTATTTCCTCTACGGTAAAAAGCTGTACTGAGAAAACGGGCGCTTGGATTCAGAAAGGTAGGAAATTTTTCATGCCAAAGAAGAAAAGGGAAGGGCATCGATTATTGCTTCTGGTTGGCTGTGCATTGCCTGTTTTACTGATGCTCGTGATTCCCTTTCGGGGGCAGCTCAGCGTTTCGGATGCGGAAAACCGCAGCCTTTCCCAGTTTCCCCACATTACCCTGCAAGGCTTTCTTTCGGGGGATTTTCAGCAGCAGTTGGAAGATGCCTTGGGGGATCAATATCCCTTTGGGGAAACCATCAAGGGGGAAATTATTTCTTTGCAGGATCAGATCTATGCCGGGGAAAGCCGCCTGCTGAAACAACTTTTTCCCTCTTCCGCATTAAGTTATACGGAAATTGCCAAGGGCTATTATCACTTTGCCGGGGATGAAAACCGCATTGTGGAAAAGGCCTGGCTGCCGGAAGTGTATGAACCGGCCATTCAGCGCCAGGCGGCCCTGTATGCCCCGGTGCAATTGCCCACGTATGTGTATTTCATCCGCAATTCCAGGGCCCATGATTTTTTGCAGCCTGCCGCTTCCAATGCGGTGTTTGATGCCATTTGCGCTGCCTATCAGCCGGAGGGGGCCGCTTGCCTTCATGCGGCGGATTATGAAGCGTACAGCCAGCTTTTCTACGTAAGCGACCATCATTGGAACCACCGTGGGGCGGATCAGGGCTATCGGGATGTGATCCAAATGCTGCTTGGCGAAGGGGCAGCCACTCTGCCTGTCAAGGAAGAAATCAGCTTCCCGGTGCCCTTCCATGGCTCCTATGCCCGGCAATCGGGCCGCATGGTGGGGGATGATGCATTCACCGTTTATACCTATGATATGAAGCGGCTTATTACCCGGCTCAACGGCAAAAACGGCACCTACGGCCATCAGGCGCTGTATGAAAAGGGCCGCTATCCCACCGATGAACTGCGGAACCATTATGCTTATTATTACGGCGGTGATTATGGGGAAATTGTGATCCAGACAAGGCAGCAGGAAAAGCAGAACCTGCTCATTCTGGCAGATTCTTATTCCAATCCCATCAACGCCCTGATTGCTTCCCATTTCAATAACACCCACATTCTGGATCTGCGTTATTATGAACGGGATATGGGAAAGTCGCTGGATTTGAACCAATACATTCAGGAAAATGCGATTGATTTGATGCTTCTGCTGGGGGATATCACCTTCTTTGCCGGCATGCAGGATGGGGGGGAAGCGTAATGGTATTTTCCAGTCTGGTGTTTTTGCTGGTGTTTTTTCCGCTGGTGTTGATCGGCAATTTTTCCCTGCGCTCCATCCGTGGCAAGAATATGTGCCTGTGCCTGTTTTCCCTGCTGTTTTATGCCTGGGGGGAACCGGTGTATCTGTTAAGTCGGAGGCCAAGCGGTCT
>JAZUQI010000344.1:0-3073 GCA_045605625.1 Clostridia bacterium | reverse complement strand
CCTCATCACCGGCAGCGACTGCGAGGGTGCCGGTGAAATGTTCCGGGTGACCACGCTGGATCTTAAGAACCTGCCCAAGGATGAAAAGGGCAACGTGCTGGAAAACCAGGATTTCTTCGGAAAGCCCGCTTCCCTCACCGTGTCCGGCCAGCTCAACGGCGAATGCTACGCTATGGCCTTCCGTAACATTTACACCTTCGGCCCCACCTTCCGTGCGGAAAAGAGCTATACCCCCCGTCACGCTGCGGAATTCTGGATGATCGAACCGGAAATCGCCTTTGCCGATCTGGAAGATGATATGGAACTGGCGGAAGATATGCTGCGGTTCGTTATCAGCGATGTGCTGGAAAAGGCTCCCGAAGAATTGCAGTTCCTGAACCAGTTTGTGGATAAGGGCCTGATTGAACGCTTGCAGCATGTGGCAAACAGCAAGTTCGCCCGCTGCAGCTACACCGAAGCCATCGATATTCTGCAAAAGGCCGATAAGGATTTCGAATACAAAGTATACTGGGGCATGGATATCCAGACGGAGCATGAACGGTATCTCGCCGAACAGCATTTTGGCTGCCCCGTGTGCGTGTACAACTATCCCAAGGATATCAAGGCCTTCTATATGCGCCAGAACGACGACGGCAAAACCGTGGCCGCTGTGGACGTGCTGGTGCCCGGCATTGGCGAACTGATTGGCGGCAGCCAGCGTGAAGAACGCCTGGATGTGCTGGAAAAGCGCATTGATGAACTGAACCTTGGCCGGGAAAACTATTGGTGGTACCTGGAACTGCGCAAGTTCGGCACCGCCCCCCACGCCGGTTTCGGCCTGGGCTTTGAACGGCTGATTATGTACCTCACCGGCGTTTCCAATATCCGTGACGTGCTGCCCTTCCCCCGCACCACCGGCAGCGCCGAATTCTGATTTTTTTCCACCCATTTTACAGGCAGGCTTTGGCTTGCCTGTTTTTCTTTTCAAATCGTTTACAACTTCCTTCCACCACATGCTGTGGGTTATGGTTGAAATAATGGGCTGTATGTGGTATAATTAGCGTTGATATATATGTTCCCGTCTGGAAGGAGGCTTTCCGATGCGCAAATTCTTGATTATCCTGCCGCTGCTTCTTTTGCTGCTTATTCCCTGTGCGGTGGCCGAAACCTATTCTTTTTCCACCGGCCATTTTTCCATTGAACTGGATCCTGCGGATTACGACAAGGTGCTCACCCCCTATAACCTGACCGCCAACAGGGACTGGATTGAAGAGCAGGGGGATGATTTTGATATCACCGTCCGCACCTTTGACAGCGAAGGCATTCTGCTGAAGGCCTATGACAGCAAAAACAGCCGCATCTTCGTGGTCACCGCCCAGAAAAACCAGGCGGCCGAAATGTATTTTGTCCTCAATGAGCAGGACGAAGATATGCGTAAGGAATTCCGCCTGTCCCACAAAAACGGCAATGCCTACGGCATTTTGGGCTACACCTATACCGAAGCTGCCTGGCAGAAATACAATAACGACGTGCAGCGCTTCCTTCACACCGCCTATTCCTTGAACCAGAACGGCGAAGTGTATTGCACCGGCTATCAGCGGCGCACCATCCGCAACGGCTATACCCTCACCCTGGATATGCAGGTGTTTGACCGCAAAGCAAAATCCAGCGATGAAAAGGCATTGGAAGAAATCATGAAGTCCCTTCGCTTCACCTCCATCCTGCCCATGCCGGAGCTGCCCATCAAGCTGAATTTCACCGCTGCTCCCCCCCAGGAAACCAGCGAAGCCACCTTCACCGTAAAGGGTGTTTCGGAAAAGAAGGCCCAGATCACCGCCACCGTTATGTCCTTTGGCACGTCCACGGCCCTCACCTTCTCTGATGAAGCATCCTCCTCCGGTGCCTTCTCCTTTAAGGTTACGCTGCCTTCCCAGGGCGCTTATACCATGACCGTCACTGCCGAAAAGGAAGGCTGCATCTCGGCCCAGCGCATGTTCTCCATCACCTTCCAAAAGGGCCTGCTTTCCGTTCAGCTCCACACCATGCCCGGCGCCGTTCTAACGGATGAAACCATCATCACCGGCTCCACCGAAAAGGGGGCCACCACCCAGGTTTCCGTCACCGGCCCCATTGATTATACCAAAACTTCCACTTCCCAGGATTTCAAGTTCACCATCGATACCAGCGCCGAAGGCAATTACCTGATCATCCTGAAGGTGAACAAAAAGGGCATGAATGAACGGGTGTTCAATTTCACGGCCACCCGCTCCTATTCCGATACGGAACGTTCTGAAAAGTTCAAGTCCGATGCCAAGGAATATGAATACCAGAATCTTTCCAAATCCGCCAACAAGGGCAAATTGGTAAAACAAACCGGCTACGTCACCGATATCACCGAAACCACCGGGGAATGGCTGGTAAAGTTCTGCCTTGGTAAATCCGGCGAAAACTATAAGGATATGTGCTACGTAATTTTCACGCAGCAGCCCACCGCCGAAATCGGCCAGCAATACACCCTCTACGGCATGGCCTCCGAAACCTACAGCATTTTGACGGAAGAAGGCTCCATCCACATGTATCCGAGGATCGAAGGCTATTATCTGGAAAGAAAATAAACGCTATCTTATCTCCCTTCCCTGTGCCTTGCACCGGTGGAGGGAGTTTTTCTATCTTCTTTTGCACCATCTCAGCGCCGCCTCATACCTTGAAAATGAAGGTGAAACCTGCTTCCCTTCATTCCAAGCGCATCAAGCGCAATCAATCATAAGGAGGCGCCGCTTATGTCTTTCTATTCCTACAAAAACGCCAATCCCTCCTGCTGCCCCGGCACGGTGAACGGCAATGTACTGGACGGCCTGAATGAAAAAATTTGCATTCAGGTGCAGCGTGTGTACGACAGCTGCCTGCAGCAACAGCAGCTCACCGGGGTGGAGGTGGCCATTTCCAGCTATGCTCAGGTGGTGAACACCTGCTGCTGCAATACCTCCGCCTGCTGCGGCAATGAAACGGAAACCGTGCCGCCTACATCCGCCCCCGTTCCCCCCATCACCTTTGAATCCTGCCGTTCCAGCACCATGGATGTGGATATCACCAA
>JAZUQI010000343.1:0-2973 GCA_045605625.1 Clostridia bacterium | reverse complement strand
CCAAAACCGCCGAATTGATTCCGTGCCATAATGTATGTTCCTCCTTCATATTGAACGGATAGTCCTATCCACATATTTTCGTCATATTATACCGTGATTGTCGCCGTGCGGTAAACGAACCGCCGCCCGGCGACCCGGAATCTGCTCGCAGATTCCTAATCCTTATTATACCGTGATTGTTGCCGTGCGGTAAACGAACCGCCGCCCGGCAACCCGGAATCTGCAAGCAGATTCCTAATCCTTATTATACCGTGATTGTTGCCGTGCGGTAAACGAACCGCCGCCCGGCGCCCTGGCATCTGCTGGCAGATTCCTAATCCTTATTATATCACGAAGCAGCATCATCTGTCACCTTTTCGACAGGAAGCGGTGAAGAAAAGAGATTGTATCTTTTGGAAAAATAGTATATAATACTAAAGACGGCATTTTTTGCTATAATAGCATACCATAAATGAGGAGGAACCAACACATGAGCTACGGTTATTTCGATGATGCTCGCCGTGAGTTTATCATCACCCGGCCGGATACCCCCAGCCCCTGGATCAACTATCTGGGCAGTGAAGATTTCTTCACCCTGATGAGCAACACCTCCGGCGGCTATACCTTCTATAAGGATGCCCGCCTGCTGCGCATCACCCGTTACCGCTATAACAATATCCCCAGCGATCTGGGCGGCCAGTATTTCTACATCAAGGATGGGGAACATATCTGGGCTCCCGGCTGGATGCCCATGCAGACCAAGCTGGACGCCTATGAATGCGCCCACGGCCTGGGCTACACCCGCATCACCTCCTCTTTGAACGGCCTGAAGGCGGAAGAAACCGCTTTCGTGCCCCGGGGCGAAAATGCCCTGGTCACCCGGCTGACCCTGAAAAACGAAAGCACCGAAGAAAAGCAGGTGTCCGTCCATTCCTTCATCGAATTCTGCCTGTGGAATGCCCAGGATGACTGCACCAACTTCCAGCGCAACTACTCCACCGGTGAAGTGGAAGTGGAAGGCAGCGCCATCTACCATAAAACGGAATACCGGGAACGCCGCAATCACTTTGCCGTGTACGCCGTGAACCAGCCCCTGGCCGGTTTCGATACGGACCGGGCTACGTTCATCGGTCCCTGGGGCAGCCTGCAGATGCCGAAACTTGTGAAGGAAGACGCCGCCATGAACGAAATGGCCAGCGGCTGGAGCCCCATCGGCAGCCACTTCCTCAAGTACACCCTGAAGGCCGGGGAAGAAGTGAGCATGATTTTCGTGCTGGGCTATTGCGAAAACAAGCGGGAAGAAAAGTTCATCGCCCCCAGCGTGATCAATAAGGCCCCTGCCTATGAACTGCTGAAGAAATATGAAACTGATGCCCAGTTTGAAGCGGCCCTGAACGAACTGAAGGAATACTGGAACGGCCTGCTCTCCACCTATCAGGTGAAGTCCAACGATGAAAAGATGGACCGTATGGTGAACATCTGGAACCAGTATCAGTGCATGGTCACCTTCTGCATGAGCCGCTCCGCTTCCTATTTTGAAAGCGGCATTGGCCGTGGCATGGGCTTCCGTGATTCCTCTCAGGATTTGATGGGCTTTGTGCACCTCATTCCGGACCGGGCCCGGCAGCGCATTCTGGATATTGCCGCCACTCAGAAGCCTGATGGCAGCGCCTATCACCAGTACCAGCCCCTCACCAAGCGGGGGAATTCCGATATCGGCTCCGGCTTCAATGATGACCCCCTGTGGCTCATCTTCGGCACCGCTGCCTATATCAAGGAATCCGGCGATGTGAGCATCCTGAACGAAATGGTGGCCTTCGATAACGACGAAAGCCTGGCCGCCCCCCTGTATGAACATCTGCGCCGCTCCTATCATTTCACCATCGAACACCTGGGCCCCCATAAGCTGCCCCTCATTGGCCGTGCGGACTGGAACGACTGCCTGAACCTGAACTGCTTCTCCCTGGAACCCGGCGAAAGCTTCCAGACGGTGCAGAACTATGACAGCGGCGTGGCCGAATCCGTGTTCATTGCCGGCATGTTTGTGGCCGTCAGCGATGACTATGCCAAGCTTTCCCAGCTGGCCGGCCATCCCGAAGAAGCGGAACTGGCTGCCAAGGCCAAGGTGGATATGGAACAGGCCGTTCTCAAGGACGGCTGGGACGGCGAATGGTTCCTGCGTGCCTATGATGCCTTCTCCAACAAGGTGGGCAGCAACGAATGCGAAGAAGGCAAGATTTATATTGAGCCCCAGGGCTTCTGCGTCATGGCTGGTATCGGTGTGAAGGAAGGCTATGCCCAGAAGGCCATGGACAGCGTGCATCAGCACCTGCTTTCCAAGCACGGCATTGCTATTCTGACGCCCCCCTACACCCGGTATCATGAAGAACTGGGCGAAATCAGCTCCTATCCTCCCGGATACAAGGAAAACGGCGGCATCTTCTGCCACAACAATCCCTGGTGCGTCATCGCCAACACCGTGCTGGGCCACGGCAATGAAGCCTTTGATATCTATTGCCGCACCGCTCCTGCCTATATTGAGGATCAGGAACTGCACCTGACGGAGCCCTATGTGTACAGCCAGATGGTGGCCGGCCCCTATGCGCCCCGTTCCGGCCAGGCCAAGAACTCCTGGCTCACCGGCACCGCTGCCTGGACTTTCCATGCCATCTCCCAGGCCATCCTGGGCATCAAGCCGGATTATGACGGCCTGCTGATTGACCCCTGCCTGCCTGCCTCCATCGATCATGCTCAGATCAAGCGTGTGTTCCGTGGCACCACCTACAACGTGGAAATCGTGAACAACGCCGGCGGCGAAGTGAAGAAGGTGACCCTGGAAGTGAACGGCCAGCCCTTCGAAGGCCAGGTGGTTCCGGCCAATGGCGAAACCGTCACCGTCAAGGCTATCCTCAGCTAAATTTCAAAAAAAACCAAACAGCGGCGGCTTGTTGAAAAGCAGGCCGCTTTTCTTTCGTTTCATCGGTGGGCTGAAAA
>JAZUQI010000342.1:0-2041 GCA_045605625.1 Clostridia bacterium | reverse complement strand
CCCAGCAGCATGGCGTAGCTCTGGTACAGGTAGAGGCGGAAAGCGTCGGTACCGAAGCGGTGCATCAGTTCCATGGGGTCGGTATAGTTCTTGGAAGATTTGGGGAACTTTTTGCCGTCCTTGGCAAGCAGGGTGCCGTGGACGATGCAGTTTTTGAAGGCAGGCCGGTCAAACAGGGCCACGGCCATCACGTGCATATAGTAGAACCAGCAGCGGATCTGGCCGGTGTATTCCACAATGAAATCGCAGGGGAAGTGGGTTTCAAACCAATCCTTGTTTTCAAAGGGATAATGCTTCTGGGCGAAGGTGACGGAGCCGCTTTCAAACCAGCAGTCCAGCACTTCGGGCACACGGCGCATGGTGTGGCCGCATTCGCAGGGGAAAGTGACCAGGTCCATATACTGGCGGTGCAGGTCCGTCAGGCGGATGCCGCTTTTTGCTTCAATTTCGGCCACGCTGCCCAGCACTTCCCGCTTGCCGCAGCATTCGCATTCCCAGATGGGGATGGGGGTGCTCCAGTAGCGGTTCCGGGAAATATTCCAGTCACGGGCGTTCTGCAGCCACTGTCCAAAACGGCCGTGCTTGACGGTTTCGGGAATCCAGTTGATCTGCTCGTTGGTTTCGATCAGCCGGTCCTTCAGCATATCGATGTTGAAATACCAGGCGTCCATGGCCTTGTAAATCAGGGGCCGCTTGCAGCGCCAGCAATGGGGATAGTTATGTTCAATGGTGCCGTCCGCCACCGCTTTATTCTGTTCATACAGGAAGCGGATGATCACGGGATTCATTTCGATAACGGTTTTTTCCTTGCCTTCTTCATAGAAATCGGTGATTTCTTCGGTGAAGTGGCCCTTGGCATCCACGGGGTTCACCATGGGAATGCCGTGCTTTTTGCAGGTCCAATAGTCGTCCTCGCCAAAGGCAGGGGCGGTGTGCACAATGCCCACGCCTTCGCTGTCATCCACATAATCGGCGGTGACGATGACGAAAGCGCCCTTTTCCTTCATATCGGCAAAGTAGGGCAGGATGGGTTCATAGGTGTTGCCCACCAGATCCGCACCGGAAACTTCCTTCACGATGACGGGCTCTGCGCCGAACACATTCTTGAACTTGCCCAGGATGTTCTTGCAGGCCACATAAATCTCTTCGCCCACATCCACATAGGCATAGGTCAGCTTTTCGCCAACTGCCAGGCACAGGTTGCTGGGCAGCGTCCAGGGGGTGGTGGTCCAGGCGTGATAAGAAACGGGCTTGCCGTTCACGGCCCCTTCGGAGGTGGAGCGGAATTTGCCGATGATCCAGCGGTCCTGCCGGGGGCGGGTGGAATCGCTTTCACGGGTATCGGAAATGGAAAGGGAGGTTTCGCAATGGGTGCAGTAAGGCGTCACCCGGAAATCCCGGTAGATATAGCCCTTATCATAGCAGGTTTTGAAGGCCCACATCACGCTTTCCATAAAGGAAGGGTTCATGGTTTTGTAGGCGTTATCATAATCCACCCAGCGGGCCATTTCAGTCACGTATTCACGCCAGGAATCGTTATTGGCGGAAACAATCTTGTGGCATTCGTCGTTAAAGGCAGCCATGCCCACGTGCATTTGGCGGCTCCATTCAGCCCGGGCGGCTTCTTCTTCGGCCTTATCGATGGCGTTCAGCCACAGTTCGTTATGGTGGCATTCGCAGCCTTCTTCATGATGGCGGGTGCATTCATCCGCCGCCTGATGGCAGGTGGATTTTTCGATAACGGATTTATCTTCGATGCCCAGGGTTTTTTCCGCCAGGTTTTCAATGGGCAGGCCATGGCAATCCCAGCCCCACACCCGGGGAACGGAGGTGCCCCGCATGGTCCAGTACCGGGCGATCATATCCTTAATGAAGGAAACCAGCACCGTGCCGTGATGGGGCTTGCCGGTGGGGAAGGGAGGGCCGTCGTAAAACACGGTTTCACCCTTTTTATCGTTCAGGGATTTTTCAAAAATATGGTTTTCCTCCCAATATTTCAGCACATCCGGCTGAATCTGGGAAAAATTCGGCTTGCTGTCCA
>JAZUQI010000341.1:0-2810 GCA_045605625.1 Clostridia bacterium | reverse complement strand
AGGGCAGCTTGTATTCCGGCAGTTCAATAATGAAGAAGGATTTGCGCACCTTGTGGCCGGTGACCTTGTTGATTAAAAGGGCGCCCAGGAAAATCAGCAGAATGCCCATGAAATACATCATCGGGCCCACCCAGCTGGCGTCGGAGAGGAATGCACCGGCGAACAGGGCGATGACGGGCAGCTTGGCACCGCAGGGCATGAAGGGCGTCAGCATGGCGGTGGCGCGGCGTTCACGCTCATTGCGGATGGTGCGGCAGGCCATCACGCCGGGGATGGCGCAGCCGGTGCCGATCACAAAGGGAATCACGGATTTGCCGGAAAGGCCCACTTTCTTGAAGATGGGGTCCAGCACCACGGAGGCACGGGCCATGTAGCCGCAATCTTCCAGCAGGGCGATGAGGAAATACATCACCATCACCAGCGGTAAGAAGCCCAGCACGGCGCCCACGCCGCCCACAATGCCATCCACGATGAGGGCCTGCAGGATGGGGGAGGCGTTTGCCACCAGCCCGGATACCCATTCCGTCACCGTTTCCATCCAGCCTTCCAGCACCCCGGCCAGCCAGATGCCCAGGCCGCCTTCCGCCTGGGATATCCAGAACACGCCAAACATAATGGCGGCGAAAATAACAAGGCCCGCTACCGGGTGGGTGACCACGGCGTCAATCGTATCCTGATAATTCTGGTCCTTCGTCAGGGTTTTGCGCTTTTCCACCTGGGAAACAATGCTGTTCACGAAGGCAAAACGGGCACGGTCTGCCGTTTCCACGGCGGCTTTATCGGTCAGGTCAATCGGGCCCTGCTGATAGGGGGCGGTTTGCGTTTTGCCCACTTGCTGCACGGCGGCGTCCATGACGGCCTTCAAGCCCTTATTGCTGGTGGAAACCGTTTCCACCACAGGGCAGCCCAGCTTTTTGGCCAGCTCTTCCGCATTGATCCGGTTTGATTTCTTTTCATTCACATCGGCCTTGTTCAGGGCAACCACCATGGGAATGCCCAGCTCCAGCAGCTGGGTGGTGAAGAACAGGCTGCGGCTTAAGTTGGTGGCGTCCACAATGTTCACAATCACATCGGGATTTTCATTGCGCACATAGGCGCTGGTGATGCTTTCTTCCGAGGTGAAAGGGCTCATGGAGTAGGCACCGGGCAAGTCCACTGCAATCAGATCCTGCCCCATGGGGGAATACAATTTCTTAACCGGATGTTCCTTCTTTTCCACCGTAACGCCGGCCCAGTTGCCAACCTTTTCGTTCCGGCCGGTGAGGGCATTGTACATGGTGGTTTTGCCGCTGTTGGGGTTCCCAGTCAATGCAATTCTCATACCTGTCCTCCTTTGAAATATGCCTTTTGAAGTGTTTGCCGGAAGTTAGATGCCTTTAACTGCTGGCTGAATGAAAGCGGCAGGCCAAACCCTGCCGCACAGGGATATCAGATGATGATAGCGCTGGCTAACTCCGCATCGATGGAATAGCGGGCATCCTTCACGGAAATTACCCGGCCCTTGCCCTTACGGGAAATGAGGGTGACCGGTTCGCCGGAATAGCAGCCAAGGGAAAAGAGGAATGCGTTCATTTCTTCGTCATCGGTAGCAATGCGGCGGATGATGTATTCCTTGCCTTCCTGTGCATTGTACAACGTGCTTTCCATGATCTTTACCTCCCGGATTACAGTAAATAGGTTAGATGCATATAACTCAACCGTTATTTTGTGGCCGCAATTATAAGTTAGTTGCGGCCAACCAGATATATACCACACTTTTAGATTTTTGTCAACGGGAGTTATGAAAAAATTGTAATCATGCTGGAAAAATGGAAACAAAACACAATATTTGAGAAAGGAGGGGAGAATGCATAGCATGAAAAGAACTGGTTGCTTTCGAACTGGGTTCTTGTGGCAGGGATGCAAGGACCCGAACCCAGAACACATAAATGTTGCTTGACTCGACAATCGGTCTATGATAAAATAAAAACAATTAGAAACAATGTGTCAGTTGCCAAGGTGGGTAGGCATATTGGGCATAGCGGTTCGACAGTTGCGAAGTATATCAAGTTGGATGGCACACCAAAGATTGTGAAGCATACCTTCAAGAGGTTGTGCGGGCATAACATAGGGAGGGTTTGAAAATGGAAGAAAAGACAATCGTAAAAGGAGAACTCAAAGGTGCATCAGTATTTTGGGTTAGCATGATATTACCGATTCTTGTAACACTCTGCACGCTCTTATATAACTATATGGTTGCGCTTGATAATCAAGCCTATTACGACAAGGAATTTAGCGAAGCTTTAGCATACGCCTTTGGTTTTGGCAATGGAGCAAATCTCGCCTTGTATCCTGCGATTTTGATATTCTGTATTATAGGCATTGTCCTTTATATTAGGATGTCAAAGGTTCAAATAACCGTAACAGATAAAAGAGTGTATGGGATTGATGTAGCATCGAAACGTGTGGATTTGCCGTTTGATTCAATTACTGCTGTAGGAACGAGCGTATTTAGTGGCTTGGCTGTCAGCACCGCTTCCGGCTCACTCAAATTCACAATGTTGAAGAACCGTGATGAACTACACGAAACAATCAGCAAACTGCTTGTTTTGCGTCAGGATAAAGTCGCATCTACTACGATTAAGCCTGAAATTCCCCAGAGCAACGCCGACGAACTGAAAAAGTTTAAAGAACTGCTGGATGCGGGCATCATCACCCAGGAAGAATTCGACGCAAAGAAAAAACAACTTCTCGGTCTCTGATCCGATAAAATAAAATCAAGCAGGCACTCCGAACGCGGAATGTCTGCTTTAAGTCGGATCGTAGCCATG
>JAZUQI010000340.1:0-4359 GCA_045605625.1 Clostridia bacterium | reverse complement strand
GAATGGGTTTGGGTGCCCCTGGCCTGTTCGTTCACTTTCCCAGTTCCCAGAAGGCCACGGCCCCGGCGGCGGCCACGTTCAGGGAATTCATGTGGTGGTGCATGGGAATGATGACGGTGAAATCGCAGGCGGCGATGGTATCCGGCTGCAAGCCGTCCCCTTCGGCCCCAAGGAACAGGGCCAGCTTTTCCGCCTGATGCAGCCGTTCATCCCGGATGGAAAGGGCGTGTTCCGTCAGGGCCAGGGCGGCGGTGGAAAAGCCGTATTGTTTCAGCAGGGGCAGGGGCGCATCGCAAAAGGCATAGGGAATGCGGAACACCGCCCCCATGCTCACCCGGGCAGCCCGGCGCTGCAGGGGATCACAGCAGGTGGGGGTCAGCAGGATGCCGTCCATGCCAAGGGCGGCGGCGGAGCGAAACAGCGCCCCGATATTGGTGCCGTCCACCACGTTTTCCAGCACTGCGATGCGCCGGGCGTTTTGCAAAACGGCAGCGGCCGGGGTTTCTTCCGGCCGTTCCATGGCGCAAAGGATGCCCCGGCTGAGGGCAAAGCCGGTGAGGGATTGCAAAAGCTCATCACTGCCGGTAAGCACCGGCACGTGGCAGCGTTCTACCAACTGTTTGCCTTTCCCTGCTATGTGCTGCCGCTCCATCAAAAGGGACAGGGGCCGGCAGCCCTTTTCCAGGGCGGCCAGAATCACGTTTTCACTTTCGGCAATGAAAAGCCCGTCCCGTTTCATCTGCCGGCCTGTCAGGTTCTGATAGGGCTGGGCCAGGGGATGGGAAAGGGACATAAGTTCCAGAATTTCCGGCATAAGCGCCTCCTGATGCATCACAAAAAATGGCCCTTACAGTGTACCACAGAAGCTGCATTCTGGAAACCGTTTTTGTGGACTTTCCCCCGGCTTTGTGCTATACTTTTTTCCATGAAGAAGCGAAGGAGGGATGGCCGTGCGGGGCTGGCTGATTGTGAATCCCTTTCTGGATACGAAAAAATTTCAGGAAATATACGGCCTGCTGTGCGCCTCTGCCAAGGCGGAGGGCATGGAACTGGAAATGAAAACGGCGGCGGAATTGATGTGCCCCTCCGGGGATGATTTTGCACGGTTTCATCTGCCGGATTTTGCCATCTTCTGGGATAAGGATGTGTACCTGGCCAAACGGCTGGAAAAGGCCGGGGTGCGGCTTTTTAACAGCGCAGCGGCGGTGGAAGGGTGCGATAACAAAATCCTCACCGCTATGGCCCTGGATGCGACCCATGTGCCCACCCCCAAAACCTTCTTTTCCCCCAAAACCTTTGAAGGGCTGGGGTATAAAAACCTGGCGTTTCTGGATGCGGCAGAAAAGGAAGTGGGCTACCCCATGGTAATCAAAGAGGCCTACGGTTCCTTCGGCCAGCAGGTGTACCTGGCAAACAGCCGGGCGGAAGCGGAAAAAATCATTGCCGGGCTTGGGTATAAGGATTTTATCATGCAGGAATTCATTGCTTCCAGCCGTGGCCGGGATATCCGGGTGAACGTGGTGGGGGGCAAGGTGGTGGCCTGTATGCTTCGGTATAATGAGCAGGATTTCCGCTCTAATATTTCCAACGGCGGCAGCATGAAAAACTGGGAAATCACCCCCCGGCAGGAAGCAGCGGCCCTGGCGGCCTGCAAGGCCCTTTCGCTGGATTTTGCCGGGGTGGACGTGATGTTTGGGGAAAAGGATGCGCCCATTATTTGCGAAGTGAATTCCAATCCCCATTTCAAAAGCACCCTGGAAGCCACGGGGATTGACCTTTCCCGGCACATTATGCAGCACATTCGGCAGGTGATCACATGCGAGGATTGATAGCCTACACTTTTCCCGATGCGGAAAAAAACGCCTGGTTCATTCAGCAAATGCAGCAGGAAGGGGCCAGACGGGGGCATTTATTGAGCCTGTACCTGGTGGACAAGCAATGGGGCCAGCGGGATTTTTCCGCCTGCGATTTTCTCATCAACCGCAGCCGCCTTTCCACCGTCAGCCGGGAAGCGGCGGCCCTTGGAAAAATCAGCGTGAACAACGAAAAAACGGTGGAATTTGCCAACGATAAATGGAAAACCTATCGGCTGTTTCAAAGGCTGAACCTGCCTTGCATGGAAACCTTCCTGCCCGGGCAGGATGTGCCCTACCCTTTCGTTTTGAAAAGCCGGGCCGGCCACGGCGGCAGCCAAGTGTTTCTGGTGCATAACGAAGAAGAATACACGGCGGCCAAAGAAGCGCTGGGGGATACGCCCTCCATCACCCAGGTTTTGTGCGATGAACCGGGGGTGGATGTACGGGCCTATGTGATGGGAAACCAGGTGATGGCGGCGGTGAAGCGCACCTCCCAAACGGATTTCCGCAGCAATTTTTCCCTGGGCGGCCAGGTGGAGCTTTTTGAGCTGACCCAGGAACAAAAGAGCATGGTGCGCCTTTTACAAAAGAACCTGGACAGCGATTACATCGGCGTGGATTTTATCCGGCATAAGGGGCAATGGGTGGCCAATGAAATCGAGGACGCCGCCGGGGCCCGGATGCTGTACCGGCTGACGGATGTGGATTTCATCGGCCGGTATTGGGACCGGATTGAACAACGGTTGGAGGGAAAATAACCATGGCGGAAATACTGGAAGTGGTGATGATCGTCAGCTTTGGCTGTTCCTGGCCGCTGAATGTGCGGAAAAGCTGGAAAGCCCGGTCCACCAAGGGAAAAAGCCTTTCCTTTCTGCTGCTGATTTTCTTTGGTTATATCGCCGGAATTGCTTCCAAGCTGCTGAACGAAAGCTATATGGCCGATTTTCAGAAAAAATGGTATGTGCTGTTTTTCTATTGCCTGAATTTGTGCATGGTGGGCGTGGATCTTGCCCTGTATTTTCGGAACCTGCGGCTGGATAAGGAGGCCATGAAATGAACCTTTTGCAGCATATTCCCTACACCATCCCGGCGGATGACGTGCGAAGGATGGACGTATACCTGCCCGATGAACCGAATGGCCGGCTGTTTTTCTATGCCCACGGCGGCGGACTGGAAAATGGGGACAAGGCAGACGCCGCCTGCTTTGCTCCGTATCTGGCGAAAAGGGGCACGGCGGTGGTATCCATCAATTACCGCATGTACCCCTCTGCAAATTATCCGGATTTTTTGTGGGATGCGGCCCAGGCCCTTGCTTTTGTAAAGGGAAAAATGGGCGAATGGGGCGCAGAAAAATTGTATGTGGGGGGCAGCTCCGCCGGGGGCTACATCAGCATGATGCTGTGCTTTGATCCCCGGTATTTGCAGAAATTCGGCATGAGCAATCAGGATATTGCCGGGTATTTCCACGATGCCGGCCAGCCCACCGCCCATTTCCGGGTGCTGAAGGAGCGGGGCGTGGACGGCCGCCGGGTGATCGTGGATGAAACCAGCGCCCTGTTCCACGTGGGCACCCAAATAAATTATCCGCCCATGCGGTTCATCGTGTCCGATCAGGATATGCAAAACCGCTATGAACAAACCCTGCTGATGTTATCCACCCTGCGGCATTTCGGCGTTCAGAAGGCGGATCATGTGTTGATGCACGGCGGCCATTGCGCTTACATTGGGCGCATGGACGGGGAGGAAAGCCTGTTTGGCCGCATGATTGAAGAATTTATGGGAAAGGCGGAAAAAGAATGAAGATTGCAGTCAGGTATTTCACCCGGTCCGGGAACACGGAAAAGCTGGCCAAGGCCGTGGCGCAGGCCGTGGGCGCAGAGGCCGTGTCCATTGCCACGCCCCTTGCGGAAAAGGCGGATGTGCTGTTTCTGGGCACATCTTACTACGCCTTCGATGCGGACCCGGCGGTGAAGCAATTCGTGATGGATAACCGGGAAAAAATCGGCAAAATCGTGTGCTTTGGCACATCGGCCATGATGAAATCCATGTACAAGCCCATGAAAAAAGTGGCGGACGCAGCAGGCGTGGCCCTGGAACCGCAGGATTTCCATTGCCGGGGCGAATGGTGGAAGTGCCACCATGGCCGGCCCAATGAACAGGATTTGCAGGCCGTACAGGAATTCGCCCGGAAGTTTGTGTGAAGGGGCCGGAAGCAGGAGAAGGAAATGGCGTTCCCAGCCCCTGCATCCATTCTGCAATGACGTTTTTTATTGCTTAACGCAGCTTTGTATATAAAAAATCCTCCCTTGTGTTTTGGGAGGATTTTTTTTGCCACCTCATCCGTCAGGCTGCGCCTGTCCCCTTCCCCTCCAGGGGAAGGCTTCTGGAAACAGAAAAAAGACGGGCCTTTTACATGGTGTACAGCACAATTCGTGCTTTTGAAAATCGGGTTTTTTCTTTCATCACAAGTATTTTCTGCAAAAAAAGCCTCCCTTGTGAAAGG
>JAZUQI010000339.1:0-8573 GCA_045605625.1 Clostridia bacterium | reverse complement strand
GGGATCATTACCTGGAACTGCCGGTGGATCTTTCCCGGGTGATGTTCATCACCACCGCCAACAGCAAAGATACCATTCCGGCGCCGCTGCTGGACCGCATGGAAATTATTGAAGTGCCCAGCTATACCGAAGAAGAAAAGCTGCACATTGCGAAAAAGCATCTTCTGCCCAAGCAGGTGAAGGAACACGGCTTGCCGGATAAATCCGTGAAGGTATCCGATGGGGCCATGCGCCGCATCATTGAAGGTTACACACGGGAAGCCGGTGTGCGCACGTTGAACCGCACCATCGCCCGGGTGGTGCGCAAGGCGGCGGTGGATATGCTGCAAAACGATGCGGAAACCATTTCCGTTACGCCCCAGGTGGTGGAAAATTATCTGGGTGCGCCCCGGTTCATTCGGGATATGCCGGGGAAAAAGCCCCAGGTGGGCGTGGTGAACGGCCTTGCCTATACGGTGGTGGGCGGCGAAATGCTGGCGGTGGAATGCAGCGTGATGCCCGGTTCCGGCCAGGTGCAGTTGACCGGCCAGCTGGGCGATGTGATGAAGGAATCCGCCCAGGCGGCAAGAAGCTGGGTGCGTGCCCATGCCAAGGAATACGGCATTGACGAAGAATTTTACAAAACCCAGGATATCCACATCCATGTGCCGGAAGGGGCGGTGCCCAAGGATGGCCCCTCCGCCGGTGTGACCATGACCTGCGCCCTGGTTTCCGCACTCAGCGGCCGGGAAGTGCATCAGGATGTGGCCATGACCGGGGAAATCACCCTCCGGGGCCGGGTGCTGCCCATTGGCGGCGTGAAGGAAAAGCTGCTGGCCGCTTACCGGGCCGGGGTGAAAACCATTCTGCTGCCCAAGGAAAACAAGAAGGATCTGGAAGATGTGCCCATGCACGTGCTTTCTTCCTTTAGGATTTTGCTTGTGGATAATGCGGAAGACGTGCTGAAAGTGGCCCTTGTGTAAGAAGGACGAAGAAACGAAAGCGAGCCGATTATGGACATTAAAAAAGCGGAATTTGTGACCAGCATGAGCGTCTACCAGCCGCCGGAGGTGGTCCTGCCCCAGATTGCGGTGGCCGGGAAGAGCAATGTGGGCAAATCTTCCCTCATCAACAGCCTTTGCCGCCGGAAAGCATTGGCCCGCACCAGCGCCACCCCCGGCAAAACAAGGCTTATCAACCTGTTCCTGCTCAACGACCAGTTCCATCTGGTGGATCTGCCCGGCTATGGCTTTGCCAAGGTGGATAAAAAGGAAAAGCTGCGCTGGGGCGAAATGATGGAAAAGTATTTCCGGGAAACGGATGAACTGCGGCTTACGCTGCATCTGGTGGATATCCGCCATGAACCCACCCAGGACGACGTGCAGATGAACGCTTTCCTTCGGGGAACGGGACTGCCTTTCCTGGTGGTGGCCACCAAGGCCGATAAAATCAGCCGGGGTGCCCGGATGAAGCATCTGGCCCCCATCTGCCGGGCTTTGCAGGTGCAGCCCTGGCAGGTACTGTGCTATTCTTCCGAAAATGGTGATGGCCGGGAGGAATTGCTGCAAAAGATTGAAGAAGCCCTTAAGGAAGAAGAAACGGTTACAGAATAAAGCAACAATAAAAAAACTGCCCAAACAGGCAGATTTTTTGTATGGTTATTGTACGGTGGGAGAGGTACCGAAACCGATGATGTTGGTTACATCCCGGAGGGAAGATTCGTTTTTGCGGTTGAGCACTTTGCCCATGAAGACAAGGGCCGTGGTGCCGCCGCCATCCAGATTGAAAGCGTTTTCAATGCCCTTTTCCTGCATTTTTTCAGCAAGCCAGGCCAGCGTGCAGCCGTCAGAATAACTGGTGCGGCCCACCACGGTGAGGATCATGTAGTGGTTGGGCTCCACCAGGCCGATGGCGCAACGGGGTTCTTTGGCCTTGGAAAACTCACCCATGTTGCGCACGGCCAGAGATTCCTTGCCGTTCTTGACCAGAATGGGGCCGAAGGCGTAGCTGTTTTTTACGCCCAGAGACAGCAGGTATTCCGGGGTGGTTTCGCCGTTTTCATAAAGGGCCATGGTGCCGTCGGGCAGAAAGGCCATTACTTCCAGGCTGGGGAAACGGGCCGTATTGCGGTTGGTGTAGGGCGTGTTTTCCAGCAATACGCCGTTGCGAATGACCAGGCCGGCTTTTTTATTGCTGTATGTACGCTTGGTGTACGCATCGTCGGTAATGCCCAGCACCACATGATTATTCTTTGCAATATCCACCGGGGAAACAAATGCGCCGCCGGTAACCTTCTTGGTTTTGAAGGAAGCATAGTTTTCCGGGGTGATTCCACGCAGTTTCACATGCGTTTCAAACCATTGCAATTTGTATTTTCCGCCTTGGGTGTAGCGACGGATTTCCACGGACAGGGTATCGGAAAAATAATACCAAAGCCCTTCGTCGGCATCCTGATAGACGAACTCTTCTCCGGAGCCCTGGGGCAGGAAACCTTCATCATCCAGGAGGGGCAATTCAGGCTCGTAAACAGCCATCTGCGGGGCAGGGGGCGGCGTTGGGGCCGTGGTGGGTGCCGGGGTGACAGCTGCCGGGATGCAGGCATCGGAGAAAATAAGCACCTGCAGTTCAGGCGTGGCAATGCCGGTCTGTTCCAGGCCGTTGAGTTCCTGCAGTTCTTTGATGTGTTTCACCATGGTGCCGTTGTATTCTTCGCTTGCTTTGTTGGTTGTGAAATACCCCAGCTGGTACATGCGCATTTTCAGCAGATACACATCATACCCGGCGGAACCGTTTTTCAGCGTGCGGTAATGGGCGCCGGGGGGAGGGGGCGTAACGCTGCTTTCCGCCATCACGGCAGGCATCAACAATATCAACAGCATCAGAACCAACAGAAACAGACAGCGTTTTTTCATTTTAATATGCTCCTCATGTATTCGGTCTATGGGAAAGAAACGGGGGAACCGGTTGGGACAGTACCTGTGCGAAACAAATTATAATGCATCTGCCGGGAATGTGCAAGGTATTCGCTACATTTTCACATTCTGCGCCCGGCGGCATAGAATGCAGTAGGAAGGAGGGATGAAGATGAGCGGATGGAGCGATGTATATAAACCGGCGTTAAACGTGGAGGAAGCAGCGTTGCTTCCGGCACGCAGCCGCAGTTTGGCCGGGCGAAGTGCCCTGCAGGATGCCCTGCGCCGGGCGGATGCCATGGGGCAAATGCAGGTGAGCAATGCTGTGGAAGGGGCTATGGAAGGGGCAAACGCCCCTGCTGTTTCCGGGAATGGGGAGAACCCCACCTATGCCTTTCCCGGCAGCCGGGCGGCATTACATCAGGTGCGGCCAAACTGGTAAGAAAAAGGGCTGCTGTGCAAAAGCGCACAGCAGTCCTTTTGTTTAGCGGACAAACAGCTGGGTAACGTACACGTAGCCCTGATCGTCAAAGACCACGCCGATGCCCACTTTCACCCATTGCCGGCCCAGAATGTTGGCCCGGTGGCCCGGACTGGACATAAAGGCCGCCTGGGATTTTTCTACCGTGGCGTGGTGGGCAATGTTTTCTCCTGCACCGTTATAGGCATAGCCGAAATGGGTGAGCATCTGGCCGGCTGTGCCATAGGTGGGGGAAAGGTGGGCAAAGTAACGGTTATCCTTCATATCCTGGGATTTGATGCGGGCAATGCGGCTCAGCTCTGGATCCAGCATGAGGGGCGGCAGGCCGTTATTGGCCCGATCACGATTGAGCAATTCTAATACAATTTCCTCTTGCTTTGATACAGAGATTGTAGTATAATCTCCGTTGCTTGCAGAGGGAACTTTTGTGGCAGCAGGTTTCAGGGGGATGACCGGCGCTTTCGTTACGGAAGGCACGGCGGTTTTCACAGGGGCCAGGGTGCGCACAGGGGGAAGGCTGGGCCGTGGCGTGGAAACCGGGCGCAAGGGCGCAGGCCGGGCCGTGGCGGTGACGGATGTGCAGAAGAAACAGGATGCGCAATCCCGGTCACTCAGGCAAGAATCGCAGCCAACATAGCAAGTGCTGCTTTGGGCATGGGCCACAGGGGGCATGCACAGCATCAGGGCGAAGAACGCCGCAATAAGACGGTTGTACTTCATGAGGTCCTCCTTTTGTTACAAAAATGTTACGAAAAAAATGTAGCACAGAAGGGCCGCAAAGTAAAACAAATTGGCAGCAAACTGCCATAACAATAATTGGAAGCATTACAGGAGGGATGATTCATGGCACTGATTAAATGTCCGCGTTGTGAACTGAATTATATCCAGGATACGGAAGGGTATTGCAAGGTGTGCAAGCGGGATATGAAGGGCGAAGTGCAGCGGGAAGAAATTGAAATGTGCACCATCTGCAACGAGGCCCCTGCCCTGCCGGGCAAGGATGCGTGCCTGTTCTGCCTGAAGGAAATGAACGCAAACAATAACGATAATAATGAAGATGTGGTGCGGGTGGATGAATCCGCATTGGATATTGACCCCGTAAGCGGCATGGACGAAATCATTCCCGAAATGGATGAATCCATTCCGGAAAGGGAATTTGACGAGATCGAAAACGATCTGTCTCTGGATGCTTTGGGCGAAGAAGAACTGGAAAACGACGAAGAGGACGAAGAAGAATAACGTGAACATTTTTGCGATTGGCGATTTGCATTTGCCCGGGGGCGACAATAAGCCCATGGACGTTTTCGGAGCTCACTGGGAGGGGCATTTTTCGCATATCGCAGAAGATTGGCAAAGCAAAGTGGGGCAGGAGGATCTGGTGCTGATTCCCGGGGATATCAGCTGGGCCATGCAGCTGGAGCCTGCCCTGGATGACCTGCGGATGATTGGCGCCCTGCCGGGGAAGAAAGTGATTCTTCGGGGCAACCACGATTACTGGTGGTGCGGCATCAACCGGCTGCGGGAAGTGCTGCCGGAAAAGATGTTTGCCGTGCAGAATGACGCCATCCGCTTTGGGGATGTGGTGGTGTGCGGCACAAGGCTATGGACGCTGCCCCAGAACGGCAACGCAGAAGATGAGAAGATTTACAACCGGGAATTGATCCGGCTGGAGTTATCCCTGTCCAGTGCCAAGAAACTGGGGGGAGAGCGCTGCGTGGTGATGACCCATTACCCGCCTCTGGCCGATGGCGGCGGCGAAACCAAGGCCAGCCAGATGATGAGCCAGTTTGGTGTGGATGATGTGGTGTACGGCCATTTGCACGGTGCCTCCCTGCGTGGGGCGGTAACCGGGGTGTATGGCGGTGTGAGGTATCATTGCGTGTCCTGCGATGGGCTGAAGTTTAAGGTGTATGCCCTGCCCGGTGGCGAAGCTGAAACGGAAAAGGGTGCTGCCGCCCAGAAAACCGGGGAATTTTCCGCAGAATAACCCATGATTTGGTGGTTTCGTGGAAGGGAACCCCAAGAAGTGGGGGAAAAGCCCCTTTCGGGAAAAAGAACCGAAAAATAATAAATTTTTCGTAACAATTTCCCAAAAGGTGAACGGGGAAAAATAAAATTTTTTTGTACAAATTAAACAAATAAATTAAAACAAATTGTTTATTATAAACAAAGAAAAGGGGAACGCGAAAATGCGTTCCCCTTTCTTTTTTGTGTGAAATAAGAACGTGTGTTTTCATTGAGCGAAAAAAAGAAGAAATATGTGTCGAAGATATTACCCAAAGCCGGAACACCAATTTGTACGGCGTGTTGACAAAAACGCAAAAAGTGGTTAGAATTGGTACAGAATCCCACAAAGTGGTGCGAAAGTGGCAGATTAGAGGTGATTGGATGGCAGGCGATAAGGATGAACGCATGGAGGGTGTGCAGCCCGGCGACGTGCTTGCGCAGCCTGAAAATCCCCAGAAGGCAGAAGAAAAGAAGCCGTTCTTAGGCTTTGTGGGCTCTTACACCCACGGCATTGACTCCAAGGGCCGTCTGATCGTACCGGCGGCATTCCGGGAGGAACTGGGCAGCCAGTTTGCCGTGTGCCCCACGCCGGATTTCAAGGCCGTGGCCATCTACACCCTGGAAGGGTGGCAAAAGCGGCGGGATGAATTGACGGCGCTGGTTTCCCTGGATGCCAGGATGCAGGTGTTTCTGGATCAGTTCAGCAAATACAGCTATGTGGATTGCGAAACGGATGCCCAGGGCCGCCTGCTGTTGCCCCAGAAGATTCGTGCCTGGCGGCTGGGCGACGTAAGGGAAATTGATATCAACGGCGCCACCAGCCACATCCGTGTGCTGCCCAAGGCGGTCAGCGAAGATCAGGATCGGCTGTTTGACGAAATGTTCCAGGATCCCCTGGCCTTCATGGCCCAGGTGCAAAAAAGTTCTAATTAACAGGAAAGTGAGCGTATAGTATGCAGCGGGGTAAGAATGTGATGTATGCCACAGCGGGCGTACAAATGGGCCCAGGCATTCAAATGAATGTGCGCAGCCATGTGTTTATCCCGGATGCGGAAGCGGGATCGGACCAGGAGCGCAGCCACTACCAGGCAGGCAATGCCCTGCCCCGGAAAAGGGAAATGCGCATGCCCATGAATGCGGCGTTCACGTTGATTCTGGCGCTGGCGGTGGTGCTGGCGGTGTTTGTGGGGGTGAAAGCCCATCAATACGCCAAGCTTTCCGGCCGGTATCAGGATACCCTCACCCGGATTGATACCATCAACACCCTGAACCGGGAAAATGCACAGGCGCTGGCAGAAGCCCGGGATATTAACCGCATCCGTTACCTGGCCGCCACGGAATACGGCATGGTTTCGGTGAAAAGTGTGGAATCCATTCCCGTAACGGCCCCTGCCACCCGCACCAATGCAAGCTACACAAACGGCCTGACAGCAAATTCCCCCTTTGCTGACGGGTATGGGATGACCAGCGGCAGCCGGTAAGCGTACCTTATCCGCCTGCCCATAAGGGGGAATATATCCTGTGCGCGCAGATTTGCGGATCAGAAAACGAATTGCTTTCACGCTGTCAATCCTTACACTTCTCTTTTTATGGATAGGGGTAAGGATTGGCAGCTTAACCCTATTTCAGGGAAAAGCCCTGACGGCCCGGGGCGTGGCCCAATGGACAAGGGAAGGGGTGGTTACCGCCCAGCGGGGAGCCATTTTTGACCGCAACGGCGATATCATCACCCAGTCCACCACGGCCTATATTGTTTCCGCCAATCCCCAATTGATCAGCCAGCCGGAGGCCACGGCGGCCCTGCTGGCCCCCATATTGGATATCGGGGCGGAGGGGCTGAGCGCCAAGATGGGGAAAAAGGGCCAGGCCATGGTGATGCTAAAACGCCAGGTGCCCAGGGAGCAGGTGGATCAAATCCGGGAAATGCGCATGAGCAGCGAAGAAATGCGCAGCTTACTTAAGGGCATTTCCTTCGATGAAGACACCCGCCGCTTTTACCCCAAAGGCACGTTTTTAGCCCAGGTGCTGGGGCTGACCAATGTGGACAGCCAGGGCCAATCCGGGCTGGAAAGCCGGTATGAAGCCCTGCTGAAGGGCCGGGAAGGCCTTTTGAAAACGGAAGTGGATGCCAAGGCCCGGATGCTGCCGGACGGGGAAACGGTGTATGTGCCGCCGGAAGAAGGATGCTCCCTTCGGCTGACGGTGGACAGCGTGATCCAGAGCGTGGCGGAAAAAGCCATGCGGGAATGCCTCAGCCAAAACAATGCAGCCAGCGTGCAGTGCATTGTGATGGATGTGAACACCGGGGCCATTCTGGCCCTGTGTATGAAGCCGGATTATGACCCCAATGATCCGCCCCGGGATGATGTGCAGCTGTTGAATGAATTGATGCGCATCACCGCCATTACGGACGTGTATGAACCGGGCTCCACCTTCAAGATTCTCACCTGCGCCGCCGCCTTGGACAGCGGCCATGTTTCCCTGCAGGATGGGTTTCATTGCTCCGGCAGCATTGTGGTGGATGGGGACAAGATCCGCTGCTGGAAAAACAGCCACGGGGCCCAAACCCTGACGGAGGCCCTGGCCAACAGCTGCAACCCGGCCTTTGTGAACATTGCCCTGCGCATGGGCACGGATACCTTCTACCGCTACATGCGTGCCTTTGGGCTGGGAAACCGCACCGGCATTGATTTGCCGGGGGAGGGCAGCGGCATTCTGATTAACAGCAGCGTGGTAAAGAATGTGGATCTGGCCCGGATCGGCTTTGGGCAAAGCGTGGCAGTGACGCCCCTGCAGCTGATTGCAGCGGCCAGCTCCGTGGTGAACGGGGGAAGGCTGATGCAGCCCTACATCGTGGATGCGGTGCTGGATGGCGAGGGGAACGTGGTGGATAAGACGCTGCCCAAAATCCTTTCCACCCCCATCAAAGAGGAAACCAGCCAGGTGATGCGCACATTGCTGCAAAACGTGGTGGATAACGGGGGCGGTAAGAATGCGGCGGTGGCCGGGTATTTGATCGGCGGCAAGACGGGCACGGCCCAGGTGAAGTCGGAGGCCAAGCGGTCTTAGGAAGACAAATGTATGAAACAACTCCTTGGCTCACAGAACGACATGGCTACGATCCGACTTGGGGCGGTAAGAATGCGGCGGTGGCCGGGTATTTGATCGGCGGCAAGACGGGCACGGCCCAGGTG
>JAZUQI010000338.1:0-2444 GCA_045605625.1 Clostridia bacterium | reverse complement strand
GTTATACCGTTGAAATGAACCCCCTTGGGCTGGATTTGGCCAGCGGCAGCAATGTGATTCCTTTGGAAGATAACATGGGCGAAGGTAAGGAGCATTTCGTCTACGAAGAATCTTCTTTCAAGCTGATCAATTTGGAAACCGGTGCACAGTTGACTGCCGCATCTGCTGCATCCGCTACCACCTATAAGCTGGTGATGGATGAGGACGGCAAGGGCTTTATGCTGGATGTGCCGGATAATACGCCCCTGAAGCTTACCTATCAGGTGAAAACCACCCTGCCCGTGGGCACCAAGGATGTTTCTTTGGTGAACAATGCTTCCCTGGCCGGGCGCAAGCCTCGGGCAAATTCCATCACCATCGATGTCAGTTCCTCTTATCAGAGTGCCACTTTCGAAGTTGCGCCCGATGAAGCCGGCATTCGTCTGGTGAAGATCAGCAGCGAAGGGGCGGACAGCGATGCCCCCACCTTCCTTCCCGGTGCGAAGTTTAAGGTTACGAAGCTGAAGGCTTCCGATACTTCCAATCATCCCTATGAACAGATAGGGCAGCCTCAGATTCTGACAACCAATGCCAATGGTTTCATTGAAATGAAGGAGAAACCTTCCGAGGTTCCCTTCCTGGTGATCGAAGAAGTCGAGGCGCCGGATGGGTATCAGCTGGGCAGCACGCCCTGGAAATGGTGCTATGTGCTGATGTCTGGAAACCTTAGGCCTTCCGCTGATGAGCTGGCTGCGTTGAAGCAGAACTTCCAATGCGAAGTGACGGTGATTCCTGCCGGCAGCTATGTGGAAGAAGTGATCACCAACGACCCCACGACCCTGCTGGTGCGCAAGGTGGATGAAGAGGGTAAGCTGCTGGATGGTGCTACGCTCACCCTGATGAAGGGCGATACCGCCGTCACGCCGGTTAGCAGTCATCAGGTGGCAGGGGAACTGCTGTTTAAAAACCTGACCGCCGGTACCTACACCCTGAAAGAAACCGAGGCCCCCGAAGGGTTTGTTCTGCCTACGGAAAATGAATGGAGCTTCACGCTGGATGCCAATGGCGGCGTGATACTTGCCAATGAAGAGGATCAGAATATTTCCCTCAGCGAAGATGGCTTGTGCCTGATTGTGAAGAACCACAAGGAAGAAACCGTTTCCGTAAAGGTAACCAAGGTGTGGAATCATGATGGAAACGGCCAAACCAACGAGTGGCCTGTTAAAGCAGTTGTTCGTCTGCATATTGATGGAGAACGGAAATATGATGCCACCCTGAATGCAGGCAATAGCTGGACGTATACCTGGAGTGATTTGCCCAAGTATCGTACGGAAAAAGGGGAACAGGTAGAAATTCAGTATACGATTGAGGAAAGCAATGTATACGCTGGCTATGCAGTGAAACTGGAAAGGAATGGAACCAGTGACGCAAACGTAATCTCGTATACCCTGACCAACACCTACATCAAGAAGGACCAGAAACTGCAGCTGCGAGTTCCAGTGATGAAAATACTGGAGGGCGAAGAAACAGAGGAAGAATTTACTTTCAAATTGGAAGCAAATCCTTCTGATCCCCCTGCGCCCATGCCTACAAATGCGCTGCCCATCAGCGAAGGCAGCAACTACAAGTATATAACAGCATCCACCACCGGCAGTAAAAAAGGGACTACCGTGTGTTTCGAAACCATTGATATTACTGCGGAAAAAGTGATGCATGATGGGCTTTCGTACCCGTATCGTGTTGCTTATGGGTGGATTGTCAGCGAAGTGGTGCCGGATCCTGAAACCGCAGGCATTGTTTATGATGAAAGCAGTTATACCATCATGGCTACCCTCATGATCAATGAAAACGGTCAATTGGTGTTTGTAGATAAAATGGATAAGGATGAGCAAGGGAATATCATCACCAAACCGTCGGTAGATATTTTCCATAATGATGCCAATGGTAACTGGATGGAAAGCATTCCTTACAATCATGGTAATTTCATATTACCCTTCACCAATATCAATGAAAACATCAGTATTTCTGTGAGCAAAGTGTGGGTTGATGAGGAAAATGAACATAAAACCCGCCCGGACAGCATCACGGTGCAGCTGCTTGCGGATGGTGAAATAAAGCAAACGGTGAACCTGGAAGGGGAATCCTGGACGGCCACCATCACAGGCTTGCCCAGATACGATGACGAACGGAATGAAATTATTTATACTATGCAGGAAGAAGCCGTTGCCGGGTATCAGGAACCCGTTGTGGCCGGCGATGCGAAGAATGGCTTCACCATCACCAACGAACTGATTACCACGGATGTTTCTGTGGTAAAAGTGTGGGACGATGCCAGCAACCAGGACGGCAAGCGCCCGGAAAGCATTACCATCAACCTGCTGGCGGATGGCACGGTGGTGGATACCATCACCGTCACCGAAGCGGAAGGATGGAAGTGGAGCTTTACCGACCTGCCCAAGTACAAG
>JAZUQI010000337.1:0-1684 GCA_045605625.1 Clostridia bacterium | reverse complement strand
ACCAGATCCAGCATCTTATCCACTTTGCGTTCAATTTCGTCCTTGGGCGTTTTTTTCAGCTTCAGGCCGAAAGCAATGTTATCCTTCACATTCAGGTGGGGAAACAGGGCGTATTTCTGGAACACCGTGTTCACCCGGCGTTTGTAGGGGGGCAGGGTGGAAATATCTTTCCCGTCAAACATCACCCGGCCGCTGTCCGCCGTTTCAAAGCCGCCGATGATGCGCAGCGTTGTGGTTTTGCCGCAGCCGGAGGGGCCAAGCAGGGTAACAAATTCCTTCTTGCGGATGTAGAGGTTAATATTGGAAAGGACGGTGACCCCGTCATAAGCTTTGCTGATATTTTCCAGGGTAATCAGGCGTTGTTCTTCCATGGTGCATTCCTCCGAAACATCAGAAATTGGGCGGGGTGGAAACCCACAGGAATTTTGCGGTGCGTTTGCCGCTGTTTACAATGGGGTGGGGGGCATGGGGGTGCAGGCAGAAGCTTTCCCCGGTGTGCACCTTATAGTGCTTGGGGCCCACCTGCAGGGTGACCGTGCCGGAAAGCACATAGCCGAATTCCTCCCCTTCGTGGGGGGGCATATCCTGGGTTTGGCCGCTTTCACCCAGCTCCACCAAGATGGGCTCCATATCGTTTTTCTGGGCGCTGGGCACAAGCCAGGTGATGCTGCCGTTTAAGGTTTCCGCATCTTCCTTAATGAACATATCATCCTGGGAAAAGACCGTTTTTTCGTTGCCGGATTCGGAGAAGAATTCCTTCAGATTACTGCCCAGGCATTCCAGCATATCCGTCAGCGTTGCAATGGAGGGGGAGGCCAGATCCCTTTCCACCTGGGAAATGAACCCCTTGCTCAGCTCACACCTGTCCGCCATTTCTTCCTGGGTCAGGTTCCGTTGCAGGCGCAGCTGCCGCAGTTTTTCACCAATATTCACACAAACGCTCCTTTCCCTGAAAAAGTTTACTTTTACTAAACGGTGAATCGCAATCGGAAGTTTAGCAAAACTAAACACGAAAGCAGAAAACATTAAACCATACTATGCCCCTCTTGTCAATATATTTTGCAGAAAAATTTGGCGAAATCAAAAGAAATACAGTTTTTGAACCTGTGGAAATACATCCTGTGTAAAAAAACGGAAATTTGCTTGCATTCGGAGAAAAAACGTGGTATGCTTTTCATAGGTCAAAGATAGACAGAAAAGAAAGGGGATCCCCATGCGGCTCAGCGATACCATTGAAATGTTCATCAAGGCCATGATGCAGGAAGATCAGCCGGAGGTGGAAATCAAGCGCAACGAATTGGCGGAATATTTCCATTGCGCCCCCAGCCAGATCAATTACGTGCTGTCCACCCGGTTCACCCCGGATCACGGCTATGTGACCACCAGCCAGCGGGGCGGCGGGGGATACATCCGCATTGTGCAGGTGCGAAGAGGGGCGCAGGATCAGCTTTCTTACCTGCTCAATGAAAGGATTGGAGACAGCATCGATGCCACCTCCGCCCTGATTTTGTGCCGTCAATTGGCAGAAAACGGTTTGGTTTCGGTGGAGGAAGCGCAGTTAATGGCAGCGGCGGTGGCCCCCTCTGCTTTTTCCGTGCCGGTGCCCGAAGGGGTGAAGGATGCCCTGCGGGCCAAGGTGATGCGCTCCATGCTGCTTTCCATTGCCCAGCGCAGAAGCGGCAGC
>JAZUQI010000336.1:0-5784 GCA_045605625.1 Clostridia bacterium | reverse complement strand
CACGCCGTCCACCATGACGGAAATGTATTCCTGGCTGGGCACGGGCTGGGTGGTGCGGATATCCACCTGCATGATGCCAAGGTTCAGTTTATCCACCCGTTCAAAGAAGGGAATCACCATGGTGGCGCCGCCCCGCACAATGCGATAGCCGAATTTCTTTACCACCACATGGCCTTCTTCATCCTTCACTTTATAGCGGCGGCGAATACACCCGGAAATGACCAGGGCAATATTCGGCGGCACTTTTCGGTAATTGAAAATGAAAATCAGCAGAAACAGGGCCACAAGGATGATGAGAATCAGGCCGAGATCGAAAGACAGATTGTTCAGAAAATCCATGAAATCACCTCGTTTGTATAGCTTTTTCTTCTGCTTTTACTGTAACATAACGGGCAGGTACTGTCAACGAAAAAATCCATTGAATCGTTACAGGGAGTCTGCTATAATACAATGGAAGAAATATGAAGCCGGGAGGACGAGCCTATGATTTGCCGCCCCATTACCGCCGAAGAATATGTGCAGGCCGAACAGGTGATGAACATCGCCTTTCGTTTCCATTGGGATAAACCGCCGGTGAACGATACCGGGGATAAGCATCATAACCTCTACGGCGCCTTTGAAGGGGAGAAGATGACCTCCGTCATTTATGCCAACCCCTTTACCTGCACTTACTTTGGGCAGGATGTGGGCATGCTGGGGGTGGGCGGCGTATCCACCCTGCCGGAATACCGCAGGGAAGGGCATATCCGCCATCTTTTAACCCACATTTTGCAGGAATGCTATAAAAGGGGGGATGTACTTTCCTCCCTGTATCCCTTCAGCCATCCCTTCTACCGCAAGTTTGGCTTTGAAAACGGCCAGTATATGAACAAGCTGTTTCTGGAAACGGCGGAATTGCGCCAGTTCCCGGTAACGGGGCAGGTGCGCCAGTTTATGCCCGGGCAGGATGAAGGGGAAATCAAGGCAATATACAATGCGTTCATTGCCAACCGGAATTTTGCCGTGCGCCGGGGAGACTGGGAATGGAACGCCCTGAAAAAAGACCCCTACCTGACCCATGTGCACACTTACCTGTGGTACACAGAGGAGGGCAAGGCGGAAGCCTACTTCACCCTGCACCATGAGGAAAGGGAGGGCAAATGCTATGTGCTGCGGGATTGGGCGTTTTTAACTTCCCGGGCGGTGCGCGGCGTGTTCGGCTTTCTGGGGCTGCTGGCCCCGGGGGGCGATAAAACGGAAATCTGGCTGCCGGGGGACGTGAACCCCTTCCTGATGTTTCAGGAGCCCTATGCCGTCCGGGTGGAGCATACCAGCCGGGGCATGATCCGGGTGTTGAACGTGGAAAAGGCATTGCAGCTGCATCCCTTTGAAGAGGGCACCGCTTTCACCCTGCAGGTGAAGGACGAGCAGATTGCGGAAAACTGCGCCACTTTCGCCGTCCAGAAAAAGGAGGGGCAAACCCTGGTTTCCAGAACGGAAGCGGAACCGGACGCCGTGCTTTCCATTCAGGCCTTTTCCCTTTTGTGCTGCGGCGTAAATAGCCTGGAAGAACTTGCGTTTAACCGGGAAGACGTGGACGTGAACAAGAACCGGGATGTGCTGCAAAAGGCCTTCATCCCCAACCACAATTATTTACGGGAAGATTTCTGATGCTGAAGGAAGAATGCATTCGTAAGGCCATGGATTTGGATTGGCCCATTACCTGCCTGGAAGAAACGGATTCCACCAACCTGCGGCTGAAGGAAATTGCCCGAAGCGGCGATCTTCGGCCCCGGATGCTGTGCGCCGAAAGCCAGACGGCCGGCCGGGGGCGGCTGGGCCGCAGCTTTCTTTCCCCGGGGGAAAGCGGCATGTACATGAGCCTGCTTTTGCCCCTCCCCAAGGATGCTTTGCCCCTCACCATCCGGGCCGCCGTGGCGGTGTGCCGGGCGGTAGAGGAAGAAACGGGGAAAGCCCTTTCCATCAAATGGGTGAATGATTTGTTCTGGCAGGGGAAAAAGGTGTGCGGCATTTTGGCGGAAGGCGTGGGGAACATGGCGGTGCTTGGCATCGGGCTGAACCTGCGCATGCCAAAGGGCGGCTTTCCCGGGGTGCCCATTGCCGGGGCATTGGAAACCGATGCGGAAAGGGAGCGGCTGATGGGCCGGGTGGCCTTTCACGTAAAGCGCACCTTGGACGAGGATGGGCAAGCGGTGCTTTCTTTTTACCGGCAGCGGATGTTTTTAATGGAAAAGGAAATCACCTTCCTGCAAAACGGGCAGGAAAAAACCGCCCGTGTGCTTGGGGTGGATGAAGCGGGCGGCTTGGTGGTTTTGTGCGATGGGAAAGAAGAAATTTTGCGCACCGGGGAAGTTTCCATCGGCAGCCATCAGTTTTTGGAATACAAACAGCCGCAGTAATCCTGGCGGTATAAATCGTATTCTTTGGAAAGCTGCAGGGAACGCAAATAGCCGTTCTTTTTCTTGAAATCCGCCGGCAGGTGCTTCACGCCGTATTTTTCGGCGCATTTTGCCCCGATTTCGTTTAAGCGAACCGGGTCCTTATGGGGGGAAACGGACAGGGTGGTGGCGAAATATTCAAAGCCGTGTTCCCGGGCCAAGGCGGCGGTTTTTTGAAGCCGCAGGGCAAAGCAGGCGGTGCAGCGCTGGCCCCCTTCCGGCTCATCTTTCATGGCCTCAGCAAAGCAGGAAAAGGCTTCGTGATCCCAAGTACAGGGCAGAATGGGAATATCCAGGGCGGCAAGCAGCCGTTTTTGCTCCGAAAGCCGAAGCAGATATTCTTCCTCCGGCTCAATATTGGGGTTATAATACAGAACGGTTAAACGGAAATGCTCATGCAGCCGTTCAATCACGGCGGAGGAACAGGGGCCGCAGCAGCTGTGCAAAAGCAGCGTGGGCCGCGTTCCGTTCAGGGCGGCAATTTCCGCTTCCATCTCCAATTGATAATTGGGTTTCATGGGGCATCACCTCATGAAAAAGTATACCACAGGTTTATCACCAAAGGAAAGGATATTTTATGCAGGAAATCATCATTCACAGCTGGGATGAATTGCAGCATGCCATCTTTCAGGGGGTGTGGGACCCCTGCATCATGCGCTACCGGGATAATTGCGTGTACCGGGGCATGGCGGATAAAAACTGGGGGCTGCGCTCTTCCCTGAACCGGGCCTGCGCCCATGACCTTTCGCTGGAAAAGCAAATGCTGCGCTCCTTCCGCAAATATGGCTATGCGGATTTGCAGCAGGTTTCTTCCTTCTGGCAAATGCTGGCTATGGCCCAGCAATTCGGCCTGCCCACAAGGCTGTTGGACTGGACGTATTCCCCCCTGGTTGCGGCCCATTTCGCCACGGAAGACCAGGAAAGCTACGATAAAGACGGCGTCATTTTGTGCGTGCACATTGATAAAATGAACCATCAGTTGCCCCAAAAGCTGGAAGAAATGCTGAAACGGGAGCGGGGCAATATTTTCACCATGGAAATGATGGATAAACTGGCGGATGGGTTTGAAGGGCTGCAGGCCTTGTCGGACAGGCCTTTTGCCCTGTTTTTTGAGCCGGCCAGCGCTGTGAACCGCATCGCCAATCAATACGCCCTCTTTTCCGTCTGCAGCGACCCGGCCGTCACCATCGATACCCTGGCGCCGGAGGAAAAAACCTTCCGCCGCATCATCATTCCGGCGGAAACGAAGCTGGAAATCCGGGATAAGTTGGATTATATCAATATTTCCGAGCGCATGATTTACCCCGGGCTGGATGGCATCTGCAAGTGGATCACCCGCCGCTATGCCGCCCTGGGCCCCAAATACCATCAAAAGAAAGAAGATACGGAGGAATAACACCATGACACGCAAAGACGGACGGAACCCCAATGAACTGCGCCCCTGCGACATGCAGGTGGGCTTTGTGGGCACGGCGGACGGCAGCTGCCTGATCCGCTGCGGCGGCACGAGAGTCATTTGCACCGCCTCCATTGATGAAAGCGTGCCCCCTTTCCTGCGGGGCAAGGGCCTGGGCTGGGTGACGGCGGAATATGCCATGCTGCCTGCCTCCACCGGCCGCCGCAAGGCAAGGGACGGCGTAAAGAAGGATGGCCGCAGCGTGGAAATCAGCCGCCTCATCGGCCGGGCCCTGCGCCAGGCGGTGGACCGCCGCTTCCTTGGGGAGCGCACCATCACCATTGACTGCGATGTGCTGGAGGCCGATGGCGGTACCCGCACCGCATCCATCACCGGGGGCTTTGTGGCCCTGTGCTGCGCTGTGAATAAATTGATGCAGCAGGGCAAACTGCAGGAAAGCCCCATCACCCACCAGATCGCTGCCGTCAGCGCCGGGGTGGTGGAGGATACCCCCTGCCTGGATCTTTGCTATGTGGAAGACAGCGCCGCCCAGACGGATATGAACTTCGTCATGAACGAACAGGGGGCCTTCATTGAATTGCAGGGCACCGGGGAAGGTAGGGCCTTTTCCCGGAATGAACTGAACCAGCTGCTGGCCCTGGGGGAAAAGGGCATTTCGGAACTGCATGAAATGCAGCGCAGGGCCCTGGGGGAAGCGGCCCGGGTGATTGCCCCCAAGCGCACGCTGGTGATTGCCAGCAATAACCCCCACAAAATCCGGGAAATCTCCCAGATGCTGGATGACACCCTTCATGTGATTTCCATGGAAGAGGCCGGGTTCACCGAAGAAATTGACGAAAACGGCGATACTTTTGAAGCAAACGCCATCATCAAGGCCAAAGCCGTGGCCATGGCCACCGGCCTGTGCGCCCTGGGGGATGATTCCGGGCTGACGGTGGATGCCCTGAACGGGGAGCCCGGGGTGCTGTCCGCCCGGTATGCCGGGGTGCATGGGGATGATGATGCCAATAACGATCTTTTGATCCAGAAATTGTGGGATGTGCCGGCGGAAGGCCGCACCGCCCAGTTTAACTGCGCCATGGCCCTGGTTTTGCCCAATGGCGAAACCTTCACCGTTTCCGGCACCTGCCCCGGCGTGATCACCTTCACCCCCCGTGGCAACGGCGGCTTTGGCTATGACCCCTATTTTGAATACCTCAGCGGCGAAACCTTTGCCGAAATGGACGGCGAAGAAAAGAACCGCATCAGCCACCGGGCTAAGGCCCTGCAGGCCATGCTGCCCTATCTGGAGGATTTGCAGGGATGCTGATTGGCGTGGTGAGCGACAGCCATGGCTATGAGGGCCGGCTGTCCAATGTGCTGATGCGGCTGGAGGAAAAGGGGCCGCTGGATGCCCTGATCCACCTGGGGGACGGCAACCGGGATTTGAGCCGGCTGGATGTGCCCCTGCCGCCCATCTATGAGGTGGCCGGAAATTGCGATTTTTTCCAGTCCGCTTCCCTGGCGTTCCCCACCTTCGGCGGCGCTAAGCTTTTGATTACCCACGGCCATGTGCAAAGGGTGAAGCAGGGGCTGGACAGCCTTTACCTGCTGGCCCGTGAAAACGGCGTGCAGGCCGCCCTCTACGGCCACACCCATATCCAGCGCTGCGAAATCCGAAACGGCATTCTGCTTTTGAATCCCGGTGCAGCCATGGACGGCCACGGGGCCTTGCTGGAAATTGACCGGCACGGGGCCGTGAGCGCTACGCTGTATTAACCTGCCTCCCTTGTGAAAGGGAGGTGGCATGGCGCAGCCATGACGGAGGGATTGCGTTTTCCTTGCAGAAGCAGGGACGCAGCGCAGCCATGCCGGAGAGATTATAGCCTCCCTTGTGAAAGGGAGGTGGCACGGCGTAGCCGTGACGGAGGGATTGTTGCCTCCCTTGTG
>JAZUQI010000335.1:0-2514 GCA_045605625.1 Clostridia bacterium | reverse complement strand
TGTCAAGCTTTTCGATGTAGATGGTGTCACCCTCAGACACCCGGTACTGTTTGCCGCCAGTAGCAATGATAGCATACATAATAGCAGCACCTCCTAATTTTACTCGCCGGAATATCCCAAGGAAGGATGGTTGGCATATTTCAGCCATGGGGCCGATGCCCAATGGGCATACGTTAAGGAGCCCCTTCCGAGCGGCTTACCAAAGAAGATTACCACAAAACCCTTGCCCTGTCAAGCTTTTTGCCGAAAAAAACCGGCATTTTTCCCGTTATTCTTCCCCCATGCAACACACAGCAGAAATACAGGAATTTTCCTGCTTTTTCCGCATTTTTCATTGACATATTCCGGTCCTTTTTGTTATCCTAATAGTAATCATCCAAAGGAGGCTGAACAGCATGGCAAAAACCGTACAGGATATTCTGAACCTGATCCGGGAAAAGGATATTAAAATGGTGGATTTCAAAATGGTGGATATCAACGGCCAATACCGCCACGTTACCATCCCCGCCGAAAACTTTTCCGAAGATACCATGAAAAACGGCATCGGCTTTGATGCGTCCAATTATGGCTACGCCGTGGTGGAAAAAAGCGATATGGTGTTCATTCCCGATCCCGATACTGCGGTGATTGATCCCTTCTGCCAGATTCCCACCCTGTCCATGACGGGCAACGCCATGATTATCGATACCCCGGAAAACCGTCCCCTGGCCCAGTACCCCCGGAATATTGTGCTGGCCGCCGAACAATACATGAAGGATCTGGGTATTGCGGATGAAATGTACATCCTGCCCGAATTCGAATTTTACCTGTTTGACGAAGTGGGCTGGGAAGTGCAGGGCAACAGCATCGGCGTAAGCCTGGATACCAAGCAGTCCTACTGGAACAGCGGCGTGGAAGGAAGAGGCGTGGTGGTACCCAAACAGAAGAATTACCACATTGCCAAGCCCTTCGATGATACCTACGAATGCCGCAGCGAAATGTGCCTGCACATGAAGGATGCCGGCATTGAAATCAATTACCATCACCCCGAAGTGGCGGCCTCCGGCCAGTTTGAAATTGAACCCCAGCTGGGCAAAATGAGCCACATGGCCGATGCCACCATGATGATTAAGTACATCATCCACAACACCGCCCTGAAATACGGCAAATCCGCCACCTTCATGCCCAAGCCCGTCTACGGCGAAGCCGGCAACGGCATGCATGTGCACATGCTGCTGATGAAGGAAGGCAAGCCCGTTTTCGCCGGAAATGATGATGATTATGCAAGGCTCAGCAAAGAAGCCCATTGGTTCATGGGCGGCCTGCTTCGCCACATTGCTTCCCTTTGCGCCATCACCAACCCCTCCACCAATTCCTTCAAGCGGCTGGTGCCCGGCTTTGAAGCCCCGGTAACGGTGGGCTATGCCACCTCCAACCGCAGCGCCGTAATCCGCATTCCGGCCTACGCCAAGACGCCGGAAAAGCGCCGGTTTGAGCTTCGCAACCCCGATGCCACCTGCAACCCCTATTTCTGCTACGCCGCCATTCTGATGGCCGGGCTGGACGGCATCAAGAATCAGATTGACCCCCACGAAAACGGCTGGGGCCCCTACGATATGAACCTGTATCACCTGTCCGATGAAGAAAAGGCCAAGCTGCATCACCTGCCCACCTCTCTGGATCAGGCCCTGGATGCCCTGGAACAGGATCATGATTACCTCACCGCCGGCGGCGTATTCCCCGAAACCCTGCTGAAGAATTTCATCAAGGCTAAGCGCAGCGAATGCAGCGAAATGGCAAAAATCCCCCATCCGGCTGAATTTGATAAGTACTATAACCTGTAAGAAAAGCAACTCCCCCGAAGCCGCTGCTCCGGGGGAGTTTTTCATCCGTTCTTATGTTACTTAGCCAGGTTATAAATATTCAGCACATCCTGCCAATACAGCTTCTTCAGGCCGCCCACCGGATGTTCCGCCCCAAAGGCAGCGCCGGTGCACTTTTTCGCCATCAGCTCGAAATCTTTTTCTTCGATGCCCATTTCGGAAAGGGTGGCCGGCTGGCCGATGCTGAGGAAGAACATCCGCAGCTTTTCAATGCCCTCCTGAATAATATCTTCCGGCTGACGGTAGGAGCCTTCCACCCCCATCACGTTCACCGCAAACTGCACGAACATGGGGATATTTTCCTTGTACACATACTGCATCCAGGCCGGGGTCAATACCGCCAGCCCAGCGCCGTGGGCCACGTCATAAATGGCGGAAAGTTCGTGTTCCATGTTATGGCAGCCCCAGTCCTGATCCCGGCCGCAGCCCACCAGCCCGTTATGGGCCACCGTACCCGCAAAGCCGATTTCGCACCAGGCTTCATAATCTTCCGGGTTATCCAGCACCTTATGGGCGTTGTGGATGATGGTTTTCAGGGTAGCTTCGCAAAGCCTGTCCGTCAGTTCCACATTTGTGGTATTGGTGAAATAGCGTTCAAACACGTGGCTCATCATATCGGAAATGCCGTTGGCCACCTGGTTTTCCGGCAGGG
>JAZUQI010000334.1:0-4876 GCA_045605625.1 Clostridia bacterium | reverse complement strand
GGAGCGGCCAAGGTACACGGCGGCAATCAGGAAACTGAGGGCTTGGGCAATTACCGTGGCCCAGGCGGCGCCGGCAGCGCCCATATTCATGCCCTTGACGAACAGAAAATCCAGCACCACATTCACGGCGCAGGCAATGCCAACAAAATACAAAGGCCGCACCGAATCACCCATGCCACGCTGGATGGAGCTGATGGCGTTATAGCCGAAAATGAACAGGGTGCCGCACAGGCAGATAATCAGGTATTCCTGGGCGTGGGCGAAGGATTCCGCCGGGGTATTCAAAAGGCGGAGAAGGGGAGCGGAAAGGGCGATCATCACCGCCGTCAGCACCAATGCGGCAATGGCCAGCATGGAAAACATGGTGCCCACCGTCTGGGAGGCATCCTTTTGCTTGCGGGCGCCGATATACTGGCCCACCAGCACCGTGCCGGAAACCGTCAGGCCGCTGACGGCCATGGCCACCAGATGAGTGATCTGGCTGCCGATATTTACGCCGGACAGGATGGCCGTGCGCACCGCTGCATCAGCGGAAGAAAAATTGCCCACCACCCACATATCCACAGCGCCGTAGAGGGCCTGCAAAATATTGGAAAGAAGGAAGGGGGCGGCAAAGGTAACCATCCCTTTGGTGATGGAACCGGTGGTGAAATCCTGCTGTGAACGATTGGCCATGGCACATGTTTCCTTTCTGCTGTGGGAAAATTGCATAATAAAGCCCTAACACCATAACCGAAAACGAAAAAAAGAGCAATACTTGCAGATAAAAAAGACCAAAAAACCACAATTCATAAGAAATATTTAGAAAAACAGCAAAATTTGACTGATTTTTTAGAAAAATGTTCGTGCATTTATTGAAAAAGTATGTTATCATATACGTTGGTAAACCAAGTATGCCCGAAAGGGCCATGAAAATAAAGGAGGGTTTATACCGTCATGCCGGACATGAAAGAAAAGTATGATCAGCTTCAGCAGGTAATCGAAGAGCTGAAGGATCAGCCCGGTGCACTGATGCCCGTGCTGCAAAAGGCACAGGGGATCTTCGGCTGCGTTCCCATGGATGTTCAGAAAATCATTGCTGAAGGCCTGGGCGTTACGCTGAGCGAAGTTTACGGTGTTGCCACGTTCTACGCCCAGTTCACTCTGGAACCCGCCGGTAAGTACATCATCAGCGTTTGCATGGGTACTGCCTGCTACGTAAAGGGCAGCCAGAAGGTGCTGGATAAGCTGAGTGAAGAACTGAAGGTTCCCGTTGGCAAGACTTCCGCCGATGGCCTGTTCACCCTGAACGCCACCCGCTGCCTGGGTGCCTGCGGCCTGGCCCCTGTTATGACTGTGAACGATGAAGTTTACGGCCGTCTCACGCCGGACGACATCCCTGGCATCATTGCCAAGTATAGGGAATTGGGCTAAGCAATATGCGTGATCTTTCTCTCCACATTCTGGATCTGGCGCAAAACAGCATCCGGGCTGAGGCAACGCTGGTGCAGCTGAAAATCAACGTGAGTGAAAATGGCATTCTTTCCATTATTATTCAGGATGACGGCTGCGGCATGGATGAAGCGCTGCTCAAAAGGGTGATGAGCCCCTTTGGCACCACAAGAACCACCCGTAAAGTGGGGCTTGGCATTCCCATGATGGCGGAAAACTGCCGTTTGGCCGGGGGCGATTTGCGCATTGAAAGCGAAGTGGGGAAGGGCACGGTGCTTTCTGCCTGGATGAACACCGCTTCCATTGATTGCCTTCCCCTTGGGGATATTGCAGGAACGGTGGTCACCCTTGTATCGGCAAATCCCGAAAAGCCGGATTTTTTGCTGGAATGCAAAACGGTGAAAGGCGAAATGGCCTTTGACACCCGGCAAATCAGGGAAGTGCTGCAAGGTGTTCCCCTCAATGAACCCGAAATCGTCGGGTGGATGGATGCATCCATCCGAGAAGAAATTGAACCGATATTTGGAGGTGTCGTTTTATGAAGTCTTTGGCTGAACTGCAGGCCATTCGTGAGAAGACCCTGAACCGCATCAACCTGCGCAAGGAAGACGAAGGCGAAACCGTGCGCATCGTTGTTGGCATGGCCACCTGCGGCATTGCTGCCGGCGCCCGTCCCGTGATGCTGGCTTTCATGGAAGAAGCTGAAAAGCGGGGCCTTGGTAATGTAACCGTGTCCCAGACCGGCTGCATCGGCATGTGCCGCCTGGAACCCATGGTGGATGTTTATCTGCCCGGCCAGGAAAAGGTGACTTATGTTCACATGAAGCCCGAAATGGTAAGCCGCATTGTGGCTGAACATATCGTCAACGGCCGTCCTGTGGAAGAATACACCATCGGCGCTGCTGAAAAATAATTAAAGCTACCGCTATAGGAGGAATTGCTCATGGAAATCTATCGCGCTCATGTGCTTTGCTGCGGCGGTACCGGCTGTACGTCTTCCGGCTCTACGCAGCTGATTGAACGCTTTGAACAGAAGATTGCCGAAGCTGGCCTGGAAAAGGAAGTTAAGGTTATCCGCACCGGTTGCTTCGGTCTGTGCGAAGCGGGCCCCGTGGTTATCGTATATCCCGAAGGCACGTTCTATTCCCGTGTTCGTGTGGAAGATGTGGATGAAATCGTGTCCGAACATCTGCTCAAGGGCCGTAAGGTGCAGCATCTGGTGTACACCGATCACGGCTCCCACGAACAGAATGCCAACAAGGGTCTCAATGACATCAACTTCTATAAGCATCAGAAGCGTGTTGCCCTGCGCAACTGCGGTGTGATCGACCCCGAAAACATCGACGAATATATCGCTTTTGACGGTTACATGGCCCTGGAAAAGGCCCTGACCAAGATGACCCGTGAAGAAGTGATTGACGAAATCCTCAAGTCCGGCCTGCGCGGCCGTGGCGGCGGCGGTTTCCCCACGGGCCTGAAGTGGAAGTTCACCTATAATTCCCAGGCCGATCAGAAGTACGTGGCCTGCAACGCTGACGAAGGCGACCCCGGTGCGTTCATGGACCGCTCCATCCTGGAAGGCGACCCCCATGCCGTTATCGAAGCCATGGCCATCGCCGGCTATGCCATCGGTGCTTCCGAAGGTTATGTGTATGTGCGTGCTGAATATCCCATCGCTGTGAAGCGTCTGGAAATCGCCATCGGCCAGGCCCATGAATACGGATTGCTTGGCAAGAACATTTTCGGCACTGATTTCTCCTTCGATCTGAAGATCCGTCTGGGCGCCGGCGCCTTCGTGTGCGGCGAAGAAACGGCTCTGATGCGCTCCATCGAAGGCAAGCGCGGCGCACCCACGCCCCGTCCTCCGTTCCCGGCTGTGAAGGGCCTGTTCGCCAAGCCCACCATGCTCAACAACGTGGAAACCTATGCCAACGTGCCCCAGATCATCCTCAAGGGCGCTGACTGGTTCTGCGAAATGGGCACCGAAAAGAGCAAGGGCACCAAGGTGTTCGCTCTGGGCGGCAAGATCAACAACACGGGTCTGGTGGAAGTGCCCATGGGTACTCCGCTGCGCACCATCATCTATGATATCGGCGGCGGCATTCCCAACGGCAAGGCCTTCAAGGCCGTGCAGACCGGCGGCCCCTCCGGCGGCTGCCTGCCCGCAGAACTGCTGGATACCCCCGTGGATTATGACAACCTGATCGCTGCTGGCTCCATGATGGGTTCCGGCGGTATGATCGTTATGGACGAAGATAACTGCATGGTGGATATCGCTCGTTTCTTCCTGGACTTCACCGTGGACGAAAGCTGCGGTAAGTGCGCTCCCTGCCGCATCGGCACCCGCCGCATGCTGGAAATCCTGGAACGCATCGTGGAAGGCAAGGGCGAAGAAGGCGATATCGAAAAGCTGGAACACCTGGCACAGACCATCAAGGCCACCGCTCTGTGCGGCCTGGGCCAGACGGCTCCCAACCCCGTGCTTTCTACCCTGAAGTTCTTCCGTCACGAATATGAAGCCCATATCCGTGAAAAGAAGTGCCCTGCCCATCACTGCCAGAAGCTGTTGCAGTATGTGATCACGGACAAGTGCCGTGGCTGCACGCTGTGCTCCAAGATTTGCCCCGCCGGCGCTATCACTGGCAACGTGAAGGAAATGCATCATATCGATACCGCCAAGTGCCTCAAGTGCGGTGCCTGCATCGAAAAGTGCCGCTTTGGTGCTATCGTGAAGAACTGATACGTGCAAGGAGGAAAATGAAATGGAAAACTTCATTACCCTTACGATTGACGGCGTAAAGGTTGAGGTGCCCGCCGGCACGACCGTTCTGGAAGCTGCAAAAAAGGCTGGTATCAATATCCCCACGCTGTGCTACCTGAAAGACGTTAACGCCATCGGCGCCTGCCGTATGTGCGTGGTCAACGCCGGCGGCCGTGGTTTGCAGGCTGCTTGCGTGCTGCCTGCCACCGACGGCATGGTGGTGAAGACCAATACCCCCGAAATCCGGGCTTACCGCAAGACGCTGCTTGAACTGGTTCTTTCCAACCATGACAAGAAGTGCCTCACCTGCCCCCGTTCCACCAACTGCGAACTGCAGCAGCTGTGCCTGGACCTGGGCGTGGAAAACGGCGATGCTTTTGCCGGTACCCAGAATGAATATGCCATTGACGACGCTTCTCCCTCCATCGTGCGTGACAACAACAAGTGCATCCTGTGCCGTCGTTGCGTTGCCACCTGCGATAAGGTGCAGAACGTGGGCGTGATCGGCGCTGTGAACCGTGGCTTCATCACTTCCATCGAATCTCCCTGGAACATGAAGCTGAACGATATGGCCTGCATCAACTGCGGCCAGTGCATCACCGCTTGCCCCGTTGGCGCTCTGTATGAAAAGGACAGCACCAAGAAGGTGTGGGACCTGATCAACGACGAAACCAAGCATGTGGT
>JAZUQI010000333.1:0-4918 GCA_045605625.1 Clostridia bacterium | reverse complement strand
GAGACTAGAAGGTCTAAGAAGGCGAAACGTCTTTCAAGAATGTGCGGTTGTCAATGTGCGAAACATTGAAAACGAAAGATTTCCGGTGGCAATGGCGAAGGGGTCCCACCTCTTCCCATACCGAACACAGAAGTTAAGCCCTTCAGCGCCGAAAGTACTTGGCTGGACACGGCCCGGGAGGATAGGTCGCCGCCGGATTCCAATAGGATACGAGGGCAAAACCTTGTATCCGCAATTTGCCTCAATAGCTCAATGGCAGAGCATTCGGCTGTTAACCGAAGGGTTGTAGGTTCGAGTCCTTCTTGAGGCGCCATAAGAGAAGCTGAAAAGCTTCTCTTTTTTTGTCAAAATCTATATAATATGGTAGCAAACACTACCATATACAACAAATGTGTGTCAAAAATAACTGATGCTAATTTTTATATTATTTTTTTCATTTCTTTCTTTTTTTGTAATTTGTTCCTTTTTTTTCGATTATTTCCCTCGTTTGGTAGTCAAATCGGTAGTCAAAAAAATAGACCCGGATTTCCGGGGCCTTTGATTATTTTTTTGCGATGTGGTGATAGTAGGCAGCAGCTTTGTTTTTTACTGCATCCTGATCTTCCAGGAATGCTTTTGCCATGCAGGCATAAAACTCCGGCTCGTCCACCTCAAACATTTCGGCCACTTTGCAGTAGTCGCTGTACATGGAAGCTTCTCTTTTTTTTCATTCAAAATCCACGAAATGGGGATAAAAGGGTATCTCAACAAGATGTTTTCAGCGAACAGACGATATGCTATACTAATTATAGTGAATATTATCGATAAAAGAGGGATATACGATGAATTTCGGTAAGCGTCTGAAGGAAGTAAGAAAAAGCATTCATCTCACACAAGCTGAACTGGCGGAAAGAATGATGGTATCGGTTCAAACCATATCAAAATGGGAATGCAACCATGCCATGCCGGATATCGGCCAGATTGTACCGTTAGCTGCAATTCTTGGCGTAACCACCGATTGGCTGCTTGGGGCAGGAAGAGACGAAAACAATGACCGGGCAGCTTTACTGGAGAAAGTGCAAGAAATAAAAAATGGAATCGATCATGTATACGCAAGAAACGATCATGCATATAGGAAAATATATCGGCTTTATCGGGATCACATCCGGCAATATCCACTGGATTATGAAGCAAAATTTCATTGTGCGGATAACTTGCTCCGTTTTCTTTATTATGGAGACGGAAGCAATGAGGAGAAGAACCGGTTATTTGAGGAAGCAAAAATGTTATTGCGATCCGTCATAGATTTTGACCGGAACATGTCACGGGTGATGGATGCAAAACAAACGCTAATCATGCTGTATTTGTATCATCGGGATTTTAAGCATGCTGAGGAGGCGTTGGAAGAATTGCCGAAACGAGGCAGCATCCGTGATATCATGGCCATTGAAATTTTTGCTGCGATGAATGAACGGGAAAAATGTGTGGAAATTGCAAACCGTGTGCTGGATGAAGCGGCCCACCATTATTTCCGGGCGTTGGCTTTAAGAGCGAAAAGAATTTCCGATCTTGGTGTTACGGCAAAGGCCGATGCCATTCAGGCGTGGCACCAGCTATTGCAGAAGATCAGAAACCATGATGCCATCCAATGGAATATGCAAGCCCACACAAAATGGCTGTACAGCGCATATAGCCACCTTTTCCGGGATTACGTGGCCCTATCTGAAACGGGAAAAGCATTTTGCATCCTGGAGGAATTGACAAATACCCTGCTGGCAGATTACAATAGATGCAGATCAACGGAAAAACAGGATACGGCGGAAGAAATACGGAAAAATTTCTGCTTCTATTTGCGTGGATGTTTGCCTGATGAAGGGGAGCAGATTATTTTGAAGGATGAACGTTTCAGGGCCTGTGAAAAGAGGCTGATGGATGCGATGGGAGAAAAGGAGTGAATACCATGCTGCAATACGACGTGCCGGAGTACAAAAAATGTTTGTAAACGACGTTAAAATGAGTTTGTGTTGTAAATCATATCAATGATGTTATAATGATTTAGGTTGAAAAAGGCGTCTATATCGATAACAGGAGGATAACAATGCGGAAATTTCTTTTTCAAATTTTTGTTCTGATTCTTATTTCTGTTTATGCTCCTTGTTATGCAGCTACGGATAGTTCTGACAACGCCATTTTTATCGCAAAAAAGCATTTGGCAGAACACAGCTGCTTGACTTCTGAAGAAACCGATCGGCTGATAACAGAAGTTTCTGTCAATAGGCGTGGTGAAGCAACGGTTAAGTTTTTCTATTCAACAATTTCAGAACGTTTTTTTGAAGTAAACATCTTTACAAAAAGCGATACTGTTTTTGCTTGCAACTGCGAAGATACGCCCCGTTCATACTGGGAAAATCACGTTCAATATTGCAATGAAATGGTTCCTGTTTTTTCTGCTTCTGCAGAATGGGAAAATTTGTACGGTACTTATCTGTTCTGGCCCCCCGAACTGAAAGCAGATTTCTTCTATCAATACGGTCATCTTCCCTATGAATCTGAAATGCAATTTCTAATGGAACACAGCTTGTATGATTACCCTGATGCCTCTTGCATTTCTTTTAAAGAAGTTCAGCAGAAATGCCGGCGTATTTTATCCTCTAATTTTAACGAAACCGAAAAAACAATTAGTGATTATTTGATTTCTGGCGTTTTTCATCGATTTGAAAAGAGGAATGTGTGGAGTATTGATTTTTATACCCTATCTGAAACAAGCGGTACGCCTATTCTTCATTATTCCTTTGTTGTTTCAGCTTCTGATGGAATAATCATGGACGGTATTTGCCAAACCCACGAACATAATGCATCTCATTCGCTCTGCTACTACACGGAAATTTATGATATTGTTTTTTATAGTGACGGTTCCTACTATATTGACCGAAATTTAGACTAGTTATTGCTATTTTGGGAATAGATTTCTTCACAATTCGCATGCAAAAAAGGAAACCTATCATAAAAGTGAGTGAAAAAATGCGAGCAAGGAGTGAAAACCATGTTACAATACGACGTGCCGGAATACAAGAAAATACGGGTGATTGTGGATACGGATGCGGCCTGCGAGGCGGATGATCCTTTTGCCATTGCCCATGCGCTGATGAGCAAAAAGCTGGACGTGAAGGCCATTTTTGCGGAGCATTTTGGGGAAAAGGGCAGCGTGCAGAAAAGCTACCGGGAGATTGAAACCATTCTGGAGTGCATGGAACTGGATGTGCCCCACTTTATGGGGGAGGATGGGCCGCTTGCTAAGGTGCAGGGGGCGCCGCTTTCCGCTGCCGGGGAATTTTTGATTCAGGAGGCCCGGAAGGCGGAGGAAAGGCCGCTGTTCGTTTTGTGCCTGGGGGCCATTACCAACGTGGCCCGGGCCATGCAGGCCTGCCCGGAGATCAAGGACAAGATGACGGTGGTGTGGATTGGCTGCCAGAATGTGGAGCGGCCCATGCCAGACCTTCGGGAATTCAATTCCGGCAATGATATTGAAGCGGCGAATTATGTGCTGGGCAGCGGCGTGAAGCTGTGGCTGTTGCCCTTTGGGGTGTACAGCAAGATGCACATCGGCCTGGCGGAAATTCAGCGGCGCATTGCCCCCTGCGGCAACATCGGCCGGCATTTGTTTGACCAGATGGTGGCTTATAATAACGGCCCCTATGCCGGATGGACGGCCGGGGAAAGCTGGAGCCTGGGGGATAGCCCGGCGGTGGGCGTGGCGCTGGAACCCAATTGCGGAAACTGGGCCCTGCAGGAAGCGCCTGTGGTGAACCCGGATACCACCTGCCGCAGGGAGCCGGGACGGCCCTTGATCCGGGTGTATGAAAATGTGAACAGCCGCTATATTCTGGAAGATATGATGTGCAAACTGGAACTTTTGTACGGAAATGAAGGGCGGTTTACGGATAAGTGATGGCGCAACCGGCGTTTTTCCGGTATGCTGCCGGGGAAGGAGGCGATGGCCTTGGAGAAAAATACATTTTCCATCCCGGCGATGCTTTTGACGCTGGGGAACATAGCGCTTTTGCTGGGGCTTTTGTATCTTCTGTTTCTGGCGGGGAAATACCTGAAACGAAAAGGCGCTGAAGAAAAGCTCCGAAAGGCCGATGGGGCGGAGCCTTCGCTCACCCTGGGAGAGCGCCTGCGCTTTCACCGGGAACAGCAGCACATGACCCAGGAATTTGTGGCGGAAAAGCTGGGGGTGAGCCGCCAGGCCGTATCCAAATGGGAAAGCGGCCGGGCCCGGCCCAGCACCGGGCATGTGATGGCCCTGGCCCAATTATGGCAGGTGCCGCCGGAGGAATTGGTGCAGGAAACGAAGGGGCTTTGATGGAATAAACCTGCATACCAAGGGGGAACTGGTGTATTTCACCAGCCAGCCCATGGCCGAGCTGCCGGAAAAGAACGCTGCCGCCGCCGCTGATGTGGATGACGTGGAATTGCTGGCCCGGGAAATTGTGATGCTGGAAATGGGCGAAACCACGGAGAATGCAAAGGAGGAATACCCCGAATTGTATTTCTTTGCAAAAGAAATACTGGCATCAAGCAACAATGACCTGGATGATGCAAGATTTCATTATTTTGCATATTTCTATGAGGAATGAAGGTCAGCATAATGGAGAAAAACAAAAGGACTGCATTTGCAGTCCTTTTTGTGTGGGTTCCGGTTATTGGGCGGCGCAGGGTCAAGACGGAAGATGCGCCCTGCCTGTCGCATGGTCATAGCCCCGTCCTGCACAGCGAATTTTGCTGTGCTGATAGATTCATCGGTATTCCAGAAGCGTTCTTCTGCCATCGGCGGCGCACCTCCTTTCAACCAAATAGTATTTTTCTCTTGGTTAAGCCGAAAGATTCTTTGCTTGGGTAGCTTATCCCATTAGGAAATCAAAGACTCTTTGGTTAA
>JAZUQI010000332.1:0-6671 GCA_045605625.1 Clostridia bacterium | reverse complement strand
GGCTTCGACAAAGTCTTTGATACTGACTTTGCCGCTGACCTGACCATCATGGAAGAAGGTACCGAGCTGATTGGTCGTCTGGAGAACAATGGCGTTCTGCCCATGATCACCAGCTGCTCTCCCGGCTGGATCAAGTTCTGCGAGCACTACTATCCCGAGTTCATCCCGAACCTGTCTTCCTGCAAGTCTCCCCACGAGATGGAAGGCGCCATGATCAAGAGCTACTATGCCGAGAAGGCTGGCATTGATCCCAAGGACATCGCTGTTGTGTCTGTGATGCCCTGCACCGCCAAGAAGTTCGAGGCTGCCCGTCCTGAGCTGAGCGTGAACGGCCTGGCTGACGTTGACTGCGTCATCACCACCCGCGAGCTGGCCAAGATGATCAAGGAAGCCGGTATCGACTTTGTGAACCTGCCCGATGAGGACTTCGACGACATGCTGGGCGAGTCCACCGGTGCTTCCGTTATCTTCGGCACCACCGGCGGCGTTATGGAAGCTGCCCTGCGTACCGCTTATAACCTGATCACCGGCAACGAACTGGATAATGTGGACTTCGAAGCCGTGCGTGGCACCGAAGGCATCAAGGAAGCCACCGTGAAGGTGGGCGACCTGGATGTGAGCGTGGCTGTGGCCCATGGCACCGGCAACGCCTCCAAGCTGCTGGATATGATCAAGTCCGGCGAAAAGAACTACACCTTCATCGAAGTCATGGGCTGCCCCGGCGGCTGCGTGACGGGCGGCGGCCAGCCCATCGTGTCTGCCCAGACCAAGCTGACCTGCGATCCCAAGGTGGAACGTGCCAAGGCCCTCTATGGCGAAGATGCTGGCAAGGCCAAGCGCAAGAGCCATGAAAACGAACAGGTGAAGAAGCTGTATGCTGAATTCCTGGGCACGCCCAACAGCCACAAGGCCCATGAACTGCTGCACACCCACTACATCAAGCGGGAAAAGTACAGCAAGTAAGGGTTTCATAAAAAGAAGATGTCCGGCCTCAGTCGGGCATCTTTTTTTGCTGATTTTTACAGGTTAAATGATGATTAAATCAATGGGCGAAACTTTCTTAAAACTACGGCCACAAAACAAGAAAAACCATTGAAAAATAACAAATAAAGCTCTTGCTTTATCAGATTAAACCATTTATAATAAGGAGCGAAAGGGGATGGAAACATGTTTGCAAAAGAAATGGCAGCCCATTTGACGGAACGCATTCTGCCTTTCTGGGAAAACCTGAAGGATGATACATACGGCGGTTTTTACGGCCTTGTGAAAGAAGATTTAACGCTGAAAAAGGATGCCATGAAGGGCTGCATTTTGAACAGCCGCATTTTGTGGACCTTTTCCACCGCTGCCCGGGTGACGGGTGACAAGCATTACCTGGCGTACGCCAAACAGGCCTTTGATTTCATGGAAAAATTCATGGATGAAGAAAGGGGCGGCGTGATCTGGTCCGTCACCTTCGACGGAAAGCCCATCGATACCACCAAGCACACCTATTGCCAGGCGTTTGCGGTGTATGGCCTGGCGGCCTATTACCGGGCCACGGGCGAAGAGGCGGCGCTTGAGAGGGCCATGAAGCTGTTCCGGGTGATTGAAGATAAGTGCCGGGATGAAGGCGGCTACGGCGAAGCATTCCAGCTGGATTTCAGCCCGGAAAGCAATGAAAAGCTGTCCGAAAACGGCGTGATGGCCGGGCGCACCATGAACACCCTTCTGCACGTACTGGAAGCCTATGCGGAACTGTATCGTGCCGGCGGCGATGAAACGGTGAAAAAGGCCGGGCGGGATGCCCTTTCCTGCTTCCTGAATGTGATGTACAATCGTAAGCTTCGCCGGCTGGATGTGTTCTACGACCGGGATTTCAACTGCATCATTGATTTGCAGTCCTATGGCCACGATGTGGAAGCCAGCTGGCTGATGTGGGATGCGGTGGACGCCCTGATGGATGAAAGTGAACGGGAACCTTACCGGGCCATGTGCATGGATCTTTTGAACAGCGTGCTGGAACGTGCCATGACGGAAAGAGGCTTCCACAACGAATGCGAAAAAGGCGTGGTGGATGTAAAACGTGTGTGGTGGGTGCAGGCGGAAGCGGTGCTGGGCTTTGAAAATGCCTGGAAGCTGACCGGCGATGTGAAATATAAAGAAAACCTGGAAAAAGTGTGGCAATACATTCAGGATGTGACCATGGATAAACGGGAAGGCGGCGAATGGTTCGCCTACACCACGGTGGAAGGCAAGCCCCTTGGCAAGCCCATGGTGGATGAATGGAAATGCCCCTATCACAATGGGCGCATGTGCCTGCGTGTGATGGAAAGAAATGCATAAAAAGAGAGGGAAGAGCCTGAAAGCTTTTCCCTCTTTCATTTTCATTATTCGGCGCCTTGTTTGCGAAGGATGGAAAGGGCAGGGGCTTCACAGGCAAGGTTTCCGCACACCATGCCGCAGGCTTCGTCAAAATAGGGCTGTTTGTGGGAAAGGGAATGGTAGAACCCTCCGGCTTCCGTAACCAGCAGCGCCCCGGCGGCCACATCCCAGGGGCGCAGGCGAAGCTCAAAAAACACATCCGTTCTGCCGCAGGCCACGTCGCACAGATCAATGCAGGCGCTGCCGGTGCGGCGCAAATCCCCGGCCTGCAAAAGAAAATCCTGGGCACAGGCAAGGGTACGCTTGGCCAGCTCTGCATCATAGGGGGAGGTGCCAAAGGAAACAAGGGCCCGCTCAAAGGGTGTATCGGATACATGGATGGGGGTTCCGTTCAGGAAAGCGCCTTTTCCTTTTTCGGCGGTGAACAGTTCATCGGCATAGGGGTTATAAACGGCGGCCAGAACCGGCTGTTTATCCACAAGATAGGCAATGGAAATGGCGGATTGGCAGCGGCTGCGCATAAAATTGATGGTGCCGTCGATGGGGTCAATAACGAAGGTGGGGGCGCAGGTGAGGGCTGCGTTTTCCTGTTCCTCGGAAAAGAAAAGGGCGGAAGGGGCAATGCGGTTCAGTTCGTTTCGCAAAAATTCCTGAACGGCTACATCGGTATCGGTCACAAAATTGAAATGCCCTTCTTTTTCGTGAATGGGGGCATGATGGGCGGAAAGAATGATGGCCCCGGCCCGGCAGATAACCTGTTCAATGGCGTGAAGCATGGAAAAATTCCTCATTTCCTAAAATAACGTGAAAATTATACCATGATACAGGGGACGAAATCAATGAAATATGCTATAATTATGTGGAAACGGAAAGGAGGGCCATTCCCTTGAGCGAACAGACGATGAAAACCGCAGAAATTATAGCGTCCCGAAGTGTGCAGCGGCAATTCCGGAAGGAGATTTGGCGCAAATTTATTTCTGCCGTAAAAACCTATGGCCTTATCCAGGAAGGGGATCATGTGGCTGTTTGCATTTCCGGGGGAAAGGATTCGCTGCTGCTGGCCACCTGCATGCGGGAAATGGCCAAATACAGCGATGTGCCTTTCCAAGTATCTTACCTTTCCATGGATCCCGGCTATACCAAAGAAAACCGGGAGAAAATGATAAAGAATGCGGAAAAACTGGGGTTTGAACTGCATATTTTTGAAAGCCCCATCTTTGAAGCGCTGGAAGGGCTGAGCCGTGGGTTCTGTCATGTGTGCGCATCCATGCGCAGGGGATATTTGTATAAGGAAGCCAAGAAACTGGGGTGCAATAAAATTGCCCTGGGCCATCATCTGGATGATGCGGTGGAAACCATTCTGATTTCCCTTTTGTACGGCGGCGAATACAAAACCATGATGCCAAAATTAAAAAGCAAGAACTTTGAAGGCATGGAACTGATTCGCCCTCTGTATCTGGTAAGGGAAAAGGATATCATTGCATGGCAGCAATACATGGGGCTTAATACCCTGCGCTGCGCCTGCCGGGTGACGGAAAGCGAGGACGGCGGCAAGCGCAAAAAAATAAAAGATATGCTGCACGAACTGGAACTGGAAACCCCGGCGGTGTTCGGCAACATTTTTCACAGCATTGAACATGTGAATTTGCAGACGGTGCTGGGCTATCAGCACAGGACAGATAGCCCCATCATCCGGGTGACGGATGGGGAAGCCATGACAGAAGACGACGAATAAAAGTTTTCATAGCGCAAATGCACATTCTGTGTTATAATATATGTTGAAATATTCCGCTGTCTTATTCGGCGGAACAGGCACTGAAAGAAGAAACAGAAAAAAGGAATTCTTTCAGGAGGAAAAGGAACGGTATGGAACAGCAATTTTGCCCCAATTACCGGGGCACATACATTCAGGTGGATCTGGAAGCCATTGCCTATAACACACGTTTGCTGAAAAAGGAAACGGCAGAAGGCCGGCACATGCTGGCGGTGGTAAAGGCCAATGGCTATGGCCATGGGCTGGTGCAGGTGGCTCAGGTGGCCCTGCAAAACGGGGCGGATTACCTGGGCGTTGCCATCCCGGAAGAAGGGGAAACCCTTCGGAAAGCAGGGATTGATGCCCCCATTCTGGTGCTTGGCGGCGTGAATGAAAAAGGCGCCTTTGCCAGCGTGGAAAATGATCTCACCCAGACGGTGTTTGACACCCAGCGGGTGCAGCTGATGGAAAAGGCAGCGGCGGCCCTTGGGAAAGAAGCCAAGGTGCATTTGAAGATCGATACCGGCATGGGCCGCATTGGCGTAAGAACAGAAGAAGAAGTGAAGGCGGTGCTTTCGGCCCTTCAGGAATGCCCACACGTGCGGCTTACCGGGGCGTTCACCCATTTTGCTGATGCAGATGGGCATGAGGATACCTACACCTTAGAACAAAAGCAGAAATTTGAACAGCTGATTTCCCTTTTGCCCGAGGGCATCATCATCCATGCGGCGGCCAGCGCAGCGGCGGCACGGTATCCTAAAACCCGGTATGATATGGTGCGCCAGGGCATTGCCTTGTATGGCTGTGCAGCCGGGGAAGGCAGCTTCAAGGTGCGTCCGGCCCTTTCCTGGCATACGGAAATTATGTATGTGAAAACCGTGCAAAAAGGGGCCTGCATCAGCTATGGCTGCACCTTTGAAGCGGAAAAGGAAATGCAGGTGGCTACGCTGCCGGTGGGCTATGGGGATGGATATTCCAGGGCCCTGTCCGGCAAGGCGGATGTGCTGATTGCAGGGAAAAGGTGCCGGGTGCTGGGCCGGGTGTGCATGGACCAGATTATGGTGGATGTTACCGGCCTTGCAGAAAACGAAGCGTATGTGGGGGCCCCGGTGGTGCTGCTTGGCAAGCAGGGAGATGAACGCATCACCGCCGATGAAATGGCGGATTGGGCCGGCACCATCAGTTACGAAATGCTGATGAGCGCCACGGCCCGTGTGCCGGTTGTGTATGCGGCCAATGAACCATAAAGGAGAAACAGAATGCAGGGAAAAAAGAAAAAAATGCCCGTTGTGAAAAAGCCCTATTACAAGGGCAATGCATGGGTGAACAAAAATATGAAAGAGGCATTGAAAGTACTGGCCTATTTCCTGTTTTTTTCGGTGTTGTATGTGATTGCAGGAAGCGCCCTGAACTTTGATGCCTTCCTGCTGAGGCTGGTGCCGAATTTGCTGCTGGTGGTAATTTGCGGCGGCATTATGTACACCAAAGGCGCATCCCTTGGCGAAAATGATGCGGCCCTTGGGGAAATTGTGCATGCCCGGCTGGAAAGCGGCAAGGACGTAGACAAAAAGGATAAGAAGCACAGCTTCCATCCCTTGCGTGGCTGGCTGATTTTCCTTGCGGCCGTTCTGCCCATTTTGCTGATTACCGTGCCCAGCGCCCTTGATGCGCAAAAGCAGGTGTATGAAATGCAAAGCCTGCCCTCCTGGGTGAGTGCCTACCAGAGCAATGAAGAAATTTATGCGCCTCTGGCTTTTCATGACGTGAAGCAACCCATGCAGCTGATGGATTTGCTGCAATACATTTCCAGGCTTTTGATTTTCCCCTTTGTGAATATCTTTGGCACGGATAACCTGGATACCCTGCTTGTGCTGGACAAGCTGGCGCCCATCCTGGCCATTTTGGTGGGCGTTGCGTTTCCGGTGGGTTATATGGGCGGCCCCTTCTACCGGGCCCGTGTGCATGGGGATATTGCCCGCAACAACCGCAAAGCCAAAAGGAAGCAGCAAAAGCAGCTGCAAAGAAAACAGCAGCAGCAAAAAGAAATCAAAAAGAATGAGCTGATTTAATGCGCATTATTGCCGGTGAAAAGAAATCAAGAAAAATCGAAGCGCCGGAAGGGCAGGATACCCGGCCCACGGCGGACCGCATAAAAGAAGCCATGTTCAGTATCCTGCAAAACAGGCTGTATGATGCCCGGGTGCTGGATTTGTATGCCGGCAGCGGCGCCCTTTCCCTGGAGGCCCTCAGCCGTGGGGCAGGGCAGGCGGTGCTGGTGGATAAAAGCTTTAAGGCCTGCCGTGTGATTCGCCGGAATATTGAAACCCTGGGCTATCAGGAAAAAGCAACGCTGCTCAACATGGAAGATAAAAAGGCCCTGGATTTTCTGGAACAGGAAAACCGTCGGTTCGATTTGATTTTTCTGGATCCGCCGTATAAACTGAACACCACGGAAACCTGCATGCGGCTTGCTGAAAAACTGCTGGCCGATGGGGGATTGATCCTGTGCGAGCATGATAGGAAAACGCCGCCGGATACCCCGGCAAACCTGGAA
>JAZUQI010000331.1:0-2903 GCA_045605625.1 Clostridia bacterium | reverse complement strand
TAATCCTGCACACGCACCACCATCAGGGCCTTGCCGGCCACCCGGCCGATGCAGGCGTACATATATTCGATGGAGATATTATGATCCGCCAGCAGCTGAATGGCACCGGCAGCGCCGCCGGGGGTATCATCCATCACCACGGCCACCATATGGTTAATTTTGCATGCCACGCCGCTTTCCTGCAGCACCTGCTTGCCCTTTTCCGGCTGATCCAGAATCAGGCGCAGCACGCCAAAATCCGCCGTATCGGCCAGGGAAAGGGCGCTGACATCAATATCATTCTGGGCCAGGGTGTTCATTACAGCGGCCAGTTTTCCGGGCTTGTTTTCCACAAAGACGGATACTTGCTTGATAATCATGGTTTATCCTCCCTTTCTCAGCGCAGTTTACGGTTATCAATCACACGCTTGGCCTTGCCTTCGCTGCGGGTGATGGAATTGGGGTTCACCAGATGCACCTTGGCGCTGATGCCCAGCATATTGCGCAGTTCGCCGGTGATGCTGCGTTCCAGCCGTTCAATGGATTTCACGTCATCGGAGAAGAACTGTTCGCTCATTTCCACGTTCACATCGAAGGTATCGTTATTGTTCACCCGGTCCACCACGATCTGGTAGTTGGGGGTCAGGTTACCGCCGCTCACCTTCAGCAGCACTTCTTCAATCTGGCTGGGGAACACGTTCACGCCCCGGATGATCAGCATATCATCGCTGCGGCCCTGGGGCTTGTTCATGCGGATATGGGTGCGGCCGCAGGGGCAGGGCTCCACGTTCAGGGAGCAGATATCCCTTGTGCGGTAGCGGATCACGGGGAAGCCTTCCTTGGTGAGGGAAGTGAACACCAATTCACCGCTGCTGCCTTCGGGCAGCACTTCGCCGGTATCGGGGTCAATGATTTCGGCAATGAAATGATCCTCGCAGATGTGCATGCCGCCCTGGGCCTCGCATTCGTAGGATACGCCGGGGCCCAGCACTTCGCTCAGGCCATAAATATCGTAGGCCTTGATACCCAGTTTCTGTTCAATTTCCTGGCGCATGCTTTCCGTCCAGGGTTCGGCGCCGAAAATGCCGTATTTCAGGGAAAGCTGATCCTTCACACCCATTTTTTCCACTTCTTCGCCCAGATACATGGCGTAAGAAGGGGTGCAGCAAAGCACAGTGGCCTGAAAATCAATCATGGTCTGGATTTGCAGGGCGGTGTTGCCGGAGGACATGGGAATCACCAGCGCCCCCATGCGTTCCGCACCGCTGCCCAGGCCGAACCCGCCGGTAAACAGGCCAAAGCCGAAGGAAACCTGCACAATATCATCCTGATTGGCACCGGCGGCATGGAGGCTGCGGGCCACGCAATCCGCCCACATATCCAGGTCGTTCTTGGTGTAGCCCACCACGATGCGCTTGCCGGTGGTGCCGCTGGAAGCATGCACCCGGCAGATATTGGTGAGAGGTTCGGCAAAGAGGCCGTAGGGATAATAATCCCGCAGGTCATTCTTATAAGAGAAAGGCAGTTTGTGCAAATCTTCCACGCCGTGGATATCTTCCGGCTTCAGGCCCATTTCATCCATGCGCTTGCGGAAGCATTCCACTTTTTCATAGCACCGCTTCACCTGCTTACAAAGCCGTTCACTTTGCAGGGCACGCAGTTCTTCCCGGGGCATACATTCCAGGTCTTTCTGATAATACGCCATGGTTTTTCCTTCTTTGCAATAGAATTTTATGCTTTCTGATACCCCAGATCAAAGGCTTTCAGATTCACATCCAGGAACTTGGGGGGCACGGTGTTTTTCAGCGTTTCCACCCACACATCATAGGGAATATCCGTATTTTTCGCCATCAGGCCAATCAGCACCACGTTGACGGCCTTCATATTTCCGGCTTCCTTGGCCAGGGCCAGGGCATCCAGCGCCGTCACATCCGCCTGCTGCGAAAGCTTTTCCACCACGTTTTCGGGATAACTGGCCGCCCCGGTGATGACGGGCATGGGGTCCATCTGCTGCACGTTCATAATCAATTTGCCACCCTTTTTCAGGAAGGGCAGGGCCCGGTAGGCTTCCAGGGTTTCAAAGGCCAGAACGATATCCGCTTCCCCTTTGCCAATGATGGGGGAATGCACCTGCGTGCCGTATTTCACATAGGTCACCACGCTGCCGCCCCGCTGGCTCATGCCGTGCACTTCGCTCACCTTCACGTCATAGCCCTGGCTGATGACGGCATTGCCCAGGATGCGGCTGGCAAGCAGGGTTCCCTGGCCGCCCACACCCACGATCATAATGTTTTTCGTGCTCATCTCTTACGCCTCCTTTTCAATGGCGCCGAAGGGGCACACATTCACGCACAGGCCGCAGCCGTTGCACTGGTTCTTATCGATCACCACTTTATTTCCCTTCACGGAAATGGCCGGGCAGCCAAGCTTCATGCACATTTTGCAGTTGCGGCACTTATCTGTAATCACGCAGTTGCCGGCATACTTCACGGTTTTAAGCAATGCGCAGGGCCGCTGGGCAATGATAACGGAGGGTTCTTCCCGCTCCACTTCTTCCTTGACCACCTTTTCGAAGTTCTTCACATCGAAAGGATCGGCAATCACCACATGCTCCACGCCGATGGCGTAGCACAGCTTTTCCAAATCCACCTGCTTGGTTGCTTCCCCCCGGATGGTTTTGCCGGTGGTGGGGTTATCCTGATGGCCGGTCATGCCGGTGATGGAGTTATCCAGAATGATGACGGTGTTGGCGCCCTTATTGTACACAATATCAATCAGCCCGGTGATGCCGGAATGGATGAAGGTGGAGTCGCCAATGACGGACACCAGCTTTTTATTGAATTCCTGGCCCCGCACTTTGGCCATGCCAAGGGCAGCGGATACGGAGGCGCCCATGCAGATGGTGGTATCCACGCTTTGCAGCG
>JAZUQI010000330.1:0-7121 GCA_045605625.1 Clostridia bacterium | reverse complement strand
TCACCGTGCTGATGGGGGATAAGGTGGAACCCCGGCGTGAATACATCATTGAGCATGCGGAGTTCAATAAGGCGGATCATTTTGACCAGCATGTGACGATTGAGAAGGAAATTCAGAATTAAGAATTCAGAATTAAGAATTCAGAATTCAGAATTTGATTACTGCCCGTTTCTCCATTGTTTCATGGGGAAATGCGCCGTTTCAGAAAGCAATGAACATCCCAAGCAGGTTTTCGGAAGGGGCTTGGGGAAACCGCTTTTGACTGCAAAAGCGGTTTCCCCAAATTCTCCCATTCCTCATCATTGGAGGTACTCGTATGGCCAAGAAGCCGCCGGAAGTATTAACGCCCGATATTATCCAGACGCCGCTGGAAGAAGTGATGCATCAAAGCATGATGCCCTACGCCGAATACGTTATTCTGGAGCGTGCCATTCCCCGGGTGGAGGATGGCCTGAAGCCAGTGCAGCGGCGTATTTTGTATACCATGAACGAACTGGGCCTCACCCCGGATAAGCCCCACCGCAAATGCGCCCGCATCGTGGGCGATTGTTTGGGTAAATTCCATCCCCACGGGGATTCCAGCGTGTACGACGCCCTCACCCGTCTGGCCCAGCCCTACACCATGCGGGGCATACTGGTGGACGGCCACGGCAATTTCGGCTCCATCGACGGTGACAGCGCCGCCGCCATGCGTTACACCGAAGCCCGGATGGCCCCCCTGGCCATGGAAATGCTGCGGGATATTGAAAAGGATACCGTGCCATTCCGCCTGAACTTTGACGATACCTTAAAGGAGCCGGATTTGCTGCCGGCCCGGTACCCCAACCTTCTGGTGAACGGTGCCAGCGGCATCGCCGTGGGCCTTGCCACCAATATTCCCCCCCACAACCTGAAAGAAGTGGCCCAGGCCGTTTGCCTGCAGATTGATAACCCGGCGGTGACCCTGGATGAACTGATGCAGGCCGTGCCGGCCCCGGATTTTCCCACCGGCGGCGTGCTACTGAACACCCCGGAACTGAAGGCCGCCTATGAAACCGGCCGTGGAAAGCTGACCCTCCGGGCCAAGGTGGATATGGAGCCGGGGAACGCCGGGCGCACATTGCTTGTGATCACCGAAGTGCCCTATGGCGTGCCCAAGGCAGCCATGCTGGAAAAAATCCTGAAACTGAGCGAAGAAAAGAAGGCCGCCCTTGGCTGCATCCACGATATCCGGGATGAAAGCGACCGGACGGGCCTTCGTGCCGTGATCGAACTGAAAAAGGATGCGGATCCCAAGAAGGTGCTGGCCTACCTCTATAAATACAGCGATTTGCAGGTCACTTTCGGCGTAAATATGGTGGCCGTGGCCGAAGGCAAGCCCGTGCAGATGGGGCTGAAAACGGTAATCGGCCATTTCATCCGCCACCAGAAGGAAGTGGTCACCCGGCGCACCCAGTATGAGCTGGAGCAGGCCAAGGCCCGGGCCCATATCCTGGAAGGCCTGATTGTGGCCGTGGATAACCTGGATGAAGTGATTGCCCTGATCCGGGCCAGCAAAAACGGCAAGGAAGCCAAACAGCGGCTGATGGAACGCTTCGGCTTTACCGATATTCAGGCCCAGGCCATTCTGGATTTGCGCCTGCAGCGGCTGACCAGCCTGGAAATTGAAGCCCTGCGGAAGGAATATGCGGATATTCTCAAGCTCATCAGCACCCTGGAAGGCATTTTGAAGAGCGAAAAGAAACTGCTTTCCGTCATCAAGAAAGAACTGAACGAAATTGCCCAGGAACACGGGGACGACCGCCGCACCCAGATCATCACCGAAAAGGCGGAGGACGCCGTGGTGGTGCAAAACGAAGCCCCGGCGCCGGAAGAAGCCGTGGTGTTTCTGACAAGGGGCGGCCAGCTGCGCCGCATGGCGCCCCGGTATTTTGAAAAAATGGATATGCCGGAAAACGAAAGCGAAATGGCCCGGTATCTCTTCCATACCCAGACGGACCATACCCTTTTGTTCTTCACCGATAAGGGCAATTGCTTCCCCTTGAGCGTAGGGGCCCTGACGGAAACCAACCGGCCCAAGGAACGGGGCGGCCTGCTTTCCGGTGTGCTGGCCGGGCTGGAAACCGGGGAAAAGTGCGTCTCCCTCATGCTGATTACCCCCGGCAGCCTGAACGCCATGGGCGATTTCATCTTCTTCACCAAGAACGGCCAGGTGAAGCGCACCGCCGCAGCGGAATACGATATCCGCCGCAGCAAGTTTGCCGCCATCAACCTCAAGGGCGATGACGCCCTCCTTTCCGTGGCCGTGGAGGAAGACGGGGCCGATCTCCTGCTGATGACAAGGCAAGGCATGTGCATCCGCTTCGCCGCCGATACCGTGCCCCAGATGGGCCGTGTCAGCGCCGGGGTAAGGGGCATCAAGATGGATGATAACGATGAACTTCTGCTTGGCACCGCCATCACCAATCAGGATCAGGTGCTGCTCTTTACGGAACGGGGCTATGGCAAGCGCCTGATGGGGGCCATGTTCGATGTGCAGGGCCGGGCCGGTAAGGGCGTGAAATGCGTTTCCTTCAATAAATCCGGCTCCACCGGCACCTATGTGGCCGCCCTGTGCCGCATCACCGCCTCCCGGGCCTTCACCGTGCTGCAAACAGGCGGCGTGATGACCCCCATGGTCAGCGATATGCTGCCCTGCCAGAACCTCAGCGATAAGGGCAAGCCGGTGGTGATGGCCGTGCTGGATGACGTGGTGGAAGATTTGATTTTGTAATCCACGGAGAATCCCCTCTCCATTTCCAACAATAAAAAATAGTTTGCAGCTTCCATAAGGCGGCTGCAAACTTTTTTAATAATTCAAATGTTTTTTCGGAACCTGTCCCATCACTTCTTGGGCTGATAGCTGATTTCATTGACGGAAATCACGGTGACAAAGGCTTTGGGGTCCATTTTCTTCACATAATCCATCAGCAGGCGGTATTCCATTTTGTCCACGATCACCACCGCTTCTTTCCGTTTTTCGCCGTTATAGGCGCCGATGGCTTCATACAGCGTGGCGCCGCTGTGGAGATCATGCAGGATGAACTTAACAATTTCATCCAGCTTTTCGGACAGGATGCACACCCGGCGCTTGATATTCAGCCCGAAAATAAAATGATCCACCATGATGCCGCCAAAATAGGTGCCAAGCAAACTGATGACCACAATTTTCGGTTCATAGAAGAAGGCGGAAAGAGCCGCCACCAGCATGCCGGCCAGGCTCAGGGCCTTGCCCATTTCCATGCGCAGGTATTTGTTCAGGATTTTTGCCACAATATCCAGCCCGCCGGAGGAGGCATTGCAGGAAAACAAAAGGGATAGCCCCACACGCACCACCAGAATATAGCAAATCACGTCCAGCAGGGGATCCTTAGTAATAGATTGAAAACCAGGAAAAATGATTTCCAATACCCCCATCAGCACCGGCACCAGAATGGAGGCATACACCGTTTTCACCCCAAATTCCGGGCCGATCAGAAAATAGCCCAGCACCAATAGCCCCACGTTCAACACCAGATTGATTACCGAAACCGGCAGGGGCAAAATGGAGGAAAGCATCATGGAAAGGGCCGTGCCGCTGCCCACAGAAACATGGCTGGGCAGCATGAAAAAGAACACCGCCGCCGCCACAATGGCAGCCCCCAGGGTGATGCGGATAAATTCCTTTACTTTTTTGTTTCGCATACGCATCCTCTTTGCTTATTCGTAATCCACAACGCCCATTCGGCTCAGCAGATATTTCCCCCAGGCGAAGGTTTCCCTCAGATGGTTTTTCACCCAGTATTCCGGCTTGCAGGGGCTGCCGATGCCATCGGCATCATAGGCTGCATCCCGGGCCATCTGCAGGGCACGGGGCAGGTGATAATCGCTGGTGATGACGGTAATATGCCTTTCCCCTTCCGGCAGAAAGGCCCGGGCGTTTTGCAAATTCTGCATGGTGTTCACCGATGTATTTTCGCTGAACACCTTCCCTTCCGGCACGCCCTTTTCCACCAGCCATTGCCGCATCACATCCCCTTCCGGGGCCGGTTCATTGGCCCCTTGGGCGCCGCAGGTGATGATGGGCCGGGGAAAGCGTTCATATTCCTTCAGGGCCGCTTCCATGCGCAGTTCCAGTTGGGGGGACAGGCTGCCGTCCCCATACACCTGCGCCCCCAGCACCACAATGGCGCTGCTATCCCCGGAAACGGGGGCAGGATGGGTTTCCTCATACACAAGCAGCCCCATCCCCAGCAAAAAACACAGGCAGAATACGCCTGCCGGAATGATTACCAGCATATAAAGTCTTCTTCTTCCCGGCATTTCACAATCTCCAATCCCGGCTTTCCTTTCAGTTCGCAGCTTTCCGCCGCCGCACGGGGCATTTCCGGCAAATCCAGGGCCACCAGATCGTTCCGTTTCAGGCTGAACGCCGTGCCTGCCCCCACCACCACATGATCGATAAACCGAACATCCACCAACGCCAGCGCCTCCCGGATGCCCCGGGTGAGCTCCACGTCATCGGGGGAGGGATGTGGGTTGCCGCTGGGGTGGTTATGGGCCACGGCTACCGATACCGCATTGGCCCGGAGGGCCTCCTGCACCACCATCTTGGGGGATACATGCACCGCATCCACCGTGCCTGCCCCCATCAGGGTTTCCCGAATCAACTGCATTTTTGCATCAAAGCACAAAAGGTAAAAATGCTCGTCCCGGCTGCCGATGAACAGGGCGGCGCAATAGCTGGCCAGCCCGGAATAGGTTTCAATCCGCAGTTTTTCCCTATTCCCTGCCTGCTGATACCGTTTCAAAAGGGGCAGCATCATGGAAACCAGGGCGGCGCTTCTTTCCCCCATGCCCGGCACCTGTTTCAGTTCCCCGGCAGAGGCCTCCAGCACCCCGGCCAGGCTGCCAAACCGGTTCACCAGCCGATGGGCCAGGGGATTCACATCCACCCGGGGAATAGCATAAGTCAGCAATAGTTCCAGCACTTCATGCTCCGCAAAGCCATTCAGCCCGTTTTGGTCAAACCGCTGGCGCAGGCGTTCCCTGTGTCCTGTATGGTCCATGCCATATCTCTCCAAATCCAATCAAAGTATCTTTATTTTACCATACGTTTTTATGCCCCGCAAGATAAAACCGTGGCTTTTCCCGGCCTTTCCCCTGTTTCTGCATCCATTATTGCATTTTTTTGCAGGTTCGTGTATAATACACGGTGTAATCATTGAGAGAGGGGATTTTTTATATGGAACAAAACTATGTGTTTATGACCGATAGCGACAGCGACCTGCCTTTTTCCATCGCTGATGAACGTAATATTCCCGTTGTGAAAATGCCTTACATTCTGGATGGCCAGGAATACTTTGATGATAACGGCCGGGCCGGCATTGAAGCCGATTTCTTTGCCAAAATGCGTGCCGGGGCGGCCCCCAGCACCTCCCTTTTGTCCACCCCCGTGTATGTGGATTATTTTGAGCCCATCCTTGCTTCCGGGAAGGATTTGCTGTTTGTGGCCTTCTCTTCCCAGATGAGCAACACCATCATGAATATTTACGAGGCCCGGGCCCAGCTGCTGGAAAAATACCCGGATCGGAAAATGATCGTGGTGGATACCCTGTCCATCTCCGCCCCCCAGACGCTATTGGTGCTGAAAGCCCACGATATGTATCTGGAAGGGAAAACCATGGAAGAAATTGAAGCCTGGCTTCTGGAAAACCGGCTGCGGGCCCAGGCCTGGCTGACGGTGGATGATTTGAAATACCTGCGCCGGGGCGGCCGCATTTCCTCCACCAGCGCCATCTTCGGCAGCATGCTGGATATCAAGCCCATCATCACCATGGGCAAGGGCGGCAAGATGGACCCGGCCGAAAAAGTGCAGGGCCGCAAGAAAGCCCTGCGCACCATTTGCGACCGGGTGGCGGAAAACATCGAAAACCCCGGGGAACAAACCCTGGTGATCCTCCACGGCGATGTGCTGGCGGAAGCGGAAAAATTTGCTGAAATGCTGAAAAACCGCATTCCCGAACTGAAGGATATCCGCATCCAGATGATCGGCCCGGTGATCGGCGCCCACTGCGGCCCCGGCACCCTGGCCGCCTGCTTCATGGGCAAGGAACGCAGCATCTAAATAAAAGAAACATAACCAAAACCGGCTGTACTTTTTCGTACAGCCGGTTTTTTGCTGTGGATATTTACATTTCTCCGAAAATTTCCTTCACCGCCAGCACCAGGAACATGAAATGGCTGCTGCCGCCCCCCAGCACATATTCCGTCTGCTGCCAGAGGAAGGGCCAGGGCAAAAGTCCCGGGAAATCGGGCCGGATCAGGGCCGTGCCGGAAATAACGCCGCCGGGAATGTAGGAAAAATCCGCCCGGTTCATGCCATAGGCCATGGTGGCGGATACCGCCCCCACGCCGGATGCAAAGGAGGCCGTATTGCTGCCGGGATGGCAGCCCAGAATGAAGTTCAGCGCCCGGGCCATAAGCGCAGGCGGGAACAAATCCGGGAAGGTCTTGTGGAGGTAATAGTACTGAAACCCCATGCCCTGAATTTGCCAGCCTGCCCCCCAGATATGGGGACGGTACGGAATGCCGTAGGGCGTTTCTTCACTCATGGCCATGCGCTGGGCCTGGCCCTGTTCCAGGGCGGCACGCAGGGCTTGTTCAAAGGCCGCATCCTGCATTTTCTTTACCGCCCGGCAGGCAATCCACCCCAGCCTGTCCGCCTTTTCGCAGATGAAATCCTGTTCCTGCAAAAGGTGTTTTTTATAGATTTCTTCCCCGGTGGTGAGGAAAAGCTCCGCCGCCGCATGGATTTTTGCCCCCCGGCTCCACTCATTGCGGTCGTGTTCCGTAATGCGGTACAGTTCCCGGGCCGCTGCCAGGGCATCCCGGGCCAATTCATCGTTAAAGCCTGCAAGGGCCCGGCTTACGGCGCTCAGCTGGGCGGCCACCGTCAGTTCCCGGCCCGGGTTATCCTCCGTGAACACCCAGCGGTCATCTTCGTTTCCGGCCACGCCATCCGTCATGGCAGCGGCATCCCCCAGCAGCACATACTGCCTTAAATCGTTGCAGATAATGCCCCGGTACAGCCGCCCCAGCGCCTTCCAGCCCCCCACCACGGA
>JAZUQI010000329.1:0-1935 GCA_045605625.1 Clostridia bacterium | reverse complement strand
CCTGGCTCAGCGTGAACGATGCGGAGCACAGCATTCTGGCCTTCATGCGCAGCGCCGGGGAGGAAACGCCCATCATCAGCGTGACCAATTTCACCCCGGCCTTCCACGGACAATACCGCATCGGCCTTCCCTATGATTGTGAAATTGAGGAAGTGCTCAATTCCGACAGGGAAGAATTCGCCGGCAGTAACCAGTACAACGCCTGGCCCATTCAGGCGGAGGAAATGCCCTGGAACCAGCAGCCTTACAGCTGTCATGTGTGCGTGCCGCCCCTTTCCACGGTGTATTACCGGGTGAAAAAAGCGGAAAAAAGAAAAAATGCAAAAAATGGGCAAATATCTTCCAAATTGTAAGATTTTGTGCTATAATATCAAATGACTGAAAAAATAAGCGTTTTTGTCCTGGAAAAATGGGATAAAAGCTTAATAAAGAAGGGAGTTTTTCATATGCCCGGCAAAAAGCGTTGCGTGGCCATGCTGCTGGCTGGCGGTCAGGGAAGCCGCCTGGGAATTTTGACAAAGCAAATGGCCAAGCCTGCCGTTCCTTACGGCTGCAAATACCGCATCATTGACTTCCCCCTGTCCAACTGCACCAACTCCAATATTGATGTTGTTGGCGTTTTGACCCAGTACCGTCCTTTGGAACTGAATGCCTACATCGCCAGCGGCGCCCCCTGGGATCTGGACCTTGTCAGCGGCGGCGTCTTCGTGCTGCCCCCCTATCATTCCGGCGCCAGCGGCGAATGGTACAAGGGCACGGCCAACGCCATCTACCAGAACCTGGCCTTCATCGCCCAGTATAACCCGGAATATGTGCTGATCCTCTCCGGCGACCATATCTATAAAATGGATTACGCCGCCATGATTAACCACCACGAAAAGATGGGCGCCGATGCCACCATCGCCGTGCGTCAGGTGCCGTGGGAAGAAGCCAGCCGTTTTGGCATCATGAACACCGACGAAAACTTCAACATCGTGGAATTTGAAGAAAAGCCCAAGAACCCCAAGTCCAACAACGCTTCCATGGGCGTTTACGTGTTCACCTGGGAAAAACTGCGCAAGTACCTCATCCAGGACGAAGCGGATCCCACTTCCTCCAATGACTTTGGCAAGAACATCATTCCCGCCATGCTGAATGACGGCCAGAAGATGGTGGCCTATTCCTTCAACGATTACTGGAAGGACGTGGGCACCATCGAAAGCCTGTGGGAAGCCAATATGGACCTGCTGGCCGAAAAGCCGGAAATTGACCTGCATGATAAAAAATTCCGCATCTATGCCCGGAACCTGGGCATGCCGCCTCATCACATCGCCGACGGCGCCGTGGTGGATAACAGCCTGATCACCGAAGGCTGCGAAGTTATGGGCACTGTGCGGCACTCCATCCTCTCTTCCGGCGTGATCGTGGAAGAAGGGGCCGAAGTGATTGACGCCGTGATTATGCCCGGCGCCATCATCCGCAAGGGTGCCGTGGTGCGCCGTGCCATCGTGGCCGAAAACGCTGAAGTGCTGTCCGGCTGCCGGGTGGGCGAAGAAGAAGGCCTCATCGCCGTGGTTGGCCAGGGCGTGAAGGTGCCTGAAAATACGGCCGTCAAGGCCGGCGAACAATTCGCAGATGCTTGAGGAAGGGGGAAGAAACAATGAAAAGCATGATGGGTATCATTTATACCGGGGAACGTGACGCACAGCTGCGTGAACTGACCACCAACCGTGCCGTGGCCGCCGTGCCGATTTACGGCCGCTATCGCTTGATTGACTTCCCGCTGTCCGCCATGGTTTCCAGCGGCATCCGCAATGTGGGCGTCATTCTGCAGCGCAACTATAACAGCTTGATGGACCATCTGGGCTCCGGCCGTGAATGGGATTTGCATGGCAAGCGCAACGGCCTTGTAATGCTGCCAAGTCGGAGGCCAAGCGGTCTTAGGAAGACAAATGT
>JAZUQI010000328.1:0-1615 GCA_045605625.1 Clostridia bacterium | reverse complement strand
TGCCCTTTCACATACTTTGCGGCAAATTTCACTTCCTGCATGCTTTCCTCCAAAAAAAGGACGATATCATTTTTATTTTACCATGCTTTTCCTGAAAAAGAAAGCAAAAAAAGCCGGAAAGCCGGTTAGGCCCTCCGGAAAATACGATAAGAATAAAAGAAGAAAACGCTGCCTGCGAAGCCAATAAAGGAGGTCTTTTACATATCAAATAAAAGATATCAGTATTTGTTTCCGTACAGAAGCCTTGCTTTTTCTGTATATTGCTTTACAAGTTCAGCTTTTGCTTCTGTATAACCATCTCTGTTATGCTCGTATTCTTTCCATAACCTCAATTTCAATTGTTCATATTCCTTTGCAGCTTCTGGATGTTCATTCAGATAATCTCTGAAATACAATTCACTATTATCACCTGCGTATCTCAAATGCAAATGAAACACCCGTTCAGCAAATCCATCTTCTGTATATCCTTTATTAAAAGAAATTTCTTTTTTGCTTTGTGCCATACAAATGTATCCGTTGCGAACAATTGATTCTTTGTAAACAAATAAGTCGCTGTCTTTGGGAACTTCCACTAAAATATCAATGATGGGTTTCGCCCAAATAGAAGGAATGGCTGTACTTCCTATATGGCTTATTCTATCAGCTTGCGGAAGTATTTTTTTCAATAGAAGCGCTTCTTCAAAATACCATTCTTTCCAGCAGCTTTGATGTTCCGTTAAGAAGATGGGAAACAATTGCCATAATTCTTCCAAACTCATCTCAGATAACTTCTTTTTCATTTCATTTCTCCAAAATTCTAAATTTACCGTTTTTTCAATGATATTCTATCACACAAAAACAAACTCCACAAGAAAAGGGACGGAAAACCTGCTTTCCGTCCCTTTTGCTATCTTGCTTTTTTTACACAAAATTCATCAGCAGCACCAATAGCAGGCTGGGGGTTAATGCCCCGGCAATCAATTCTTCCTTGGTGTGCCGCTTCAGCCGCATGGAGCTGACAAACACCGGCACCAACAGCCCATACCCTAAAAAGCACAACGGGCTCACCTGCATGCCCAGCAGCGTGACCGGCCCGGCCATGGCGCAGGCATGGCCGCTGCACCTGAAATGGAAACAGCCGCTCATCACCCCGATCAAAACCCCGGAGCATAAATAGGTGAAAAACACCATGCCCTCCACCTTCCCAAGGCCCTCAACCCAGCAATACACCATGCCCCCCAGATACCCGGCCACGGAAAAAATCACCGCCATTTTCCGCTGCATGGGCCGCCCCTTTTTCCGAAGGGCAGGCACCGCAAAGCAGAAAGGATAGGCCATCACCGGCAGCACAGATAAAAAGAACAGCGCCGCCAGATAACTCCCGCCGGGAAACAGCCCCAGCCTTCCGTGCAATATGCTAACCGCCGCTGCCGCCATCAACGGGGGCAGGGTGAGGATGCGGATCAATACATTGCTGCCTTTTTGAGCGGCATTCTTTCCGGGGCTAACGGTGGCATTTTTCATGGTTCTTCCCTCCTTCATGCAGGAGATATCCTGCGCAAAAAATGGTTTTCTTATCCGGGCATTTCATCTGCCCCCCCCTTCTGCCCCCCCCCATCCCCACCCCCCCCCCCTC
>JAZUQI010000327.1:0-3965 GCA_045605625.1 Clostridia bacterium | reverse complement strand
GAGTGGAAGCTGAACTGGCCCTACACTTCCGACGATTGCGGCAAGCGCAAGCCGGAACATCCCTGGCGAAAGAAATAATCTTTGGTACATAAAAAGCCCACCGAAACGTAACGTTTCGGAGGGCTTTGTTGATCATTCCCTCTGTTATTTGGGGGCAAATTTCCTCTTTTCTGAAAATCGTAGCATTTTAGTATCACGGCGATTTTCGAAAGCCCGAAAACCCTTGATTTTCCTGGGTTTTTGGCCTAACGGAACATTACTCCCACTCGATCGTTCCGATGGGCTTAGGCGTCAAATCCATCACAACACGGTTGATGCCTTCCACTTCGTGGGTGATGCGGTACGTGATGTGGTGCAGCAGCGGATAGGGAATTTCTTCGATGGTGGCGGTCATGGCGTCGGTGGTGTTGACGGCACGAATGATGGCCGGCCAGCCTTCGTAGCGCTTGCCGTCCCGGACGCCCACGCTCTTGAAATCGGGCACGGAGATGAAGTATTGCCAAACCTTGCCGGCCAGGCCGTTTTTGGCAAATTCCTCCCGGAGGATGGCATCGGCTTCCCGCAGGGCATGGAGACGATCCCTGGTGATGGCGCCAAGGCAGCGAACACCCAGGCCGGGGCCGGGGAAGGGCTGACGATACACCATTTCATGGGGCAGGCCAAGGGCCTCGCCCACCACACGCACTTCGTCTTTATACAAAAGCATCACGGGTTCCACCAGCTGGAACGTCATGCCGTTGGGCAGGCCGCCCACGTTGTGGTGGGCCTTCACGCCGTCTTTGCTTTCCAGAATATCGGGATAGATGGTGCCCTGAGCCAGGAATTCCACGCCTTCCAGCTTTTCGGCTTCTTCGGCAAACACTTCAATGAATTCGCCGCCGATGATCTTGCGCTTCTGTTCCGGTTCGGAAACACCCTGCAGTTTATCCAGGAAGCGGTCCGTGGCGTCGATATAGATCAGGTTGGCATCCAGCTGCTTGCCGAACACTTCAATCACCTGTTCGCTTTCGCCCTTGCGCATCAGGCCGTGGTTCACGTGCACGCACACCAGCTGACGGCCGATGGCCTTAATCAGCAAAGCGGCCACGACGGAAGAATCCACGCCGCCACTCAGGGCCAGCAGCACCTTCTTGTCGCCCACCTGTTCACGGATCAGTTTCAGTTGTTCTTCAATAAATGCATTTGCCAGTTCAGGGGTAGTAATTCGCTTCATGGTATCGGGACGTACATCCATTTGCATCTTGGTTCCCCTCCATCCGTCAATTTAACTTAAAAATTTTACAGCAGCCCGGCCAATTTGTCAATATCTTCTTTCCGGGTAGCCCAGCTGGTGGCAAAGCGTACCACGGTGTGGTTTTCGTCCATTTTTTCCCAGAAAGAGAAGTCCACAACCCGGCCAAGTTCCTGCATTTTTTCGTTTTCCAGCACGATAAACTGCTGATTGGTGGGCGAATCGATGAAGAAGCGATAGCCCTTCTGCCGGAAAACTTTTTTCAGTTCTTCCGCCATATCGATGGCGTGGCGGCTGATATCAAAATACAGGTTATCGGTAAACAGCGCATCAAACTGCACGCCCATCAGCCTCCCTTTGGCAAGCAGGGCGCCGTTTTGCTTCACGATGGCCAGGAAATGCCGGGGCATATTCCCTTTGGTGAATACCACCGCTTCGCCGCACAGGGCCCCCACCTTGGTGCCGCCGATGTAAAACACATCGCAAAGCCGGGCAATATCGGAAAGGCTCACGTCCGTCTGATAGCTCATCAGGCCATAGCCCATCCGGGCACCGTCCATAAACAGGGGGATGTCATAAGCCTGGCAAACTTCACTCACAGCCGTCAATTCTTCCTTGGTGTAGAGCGTTCCGTATTCCGTGGGATGGGAAATATACACCATGCCGGGGAACACCATGTGTTCATGATTGGCATCGGCATAAAAATCCTTCAAAAGGCTCTCCAGCTCCCGGGCGCAGATTTTGCCCTCATGCTGGGGCAGGGGCAGCACTTTCCGTCCCAGATGCTCCACCGCACCGGCCTCGTGGCCGTTGATATGCCCCGTCACAGCCGAAACCACGCCTTCATAGCTTTTCAGCAGGGCGGAAATCACGATGGCATTGGTTTGGGTGCCACCGGAAATGAACCAGATATCCGCCTCCGGGCAATCACAGGCCCTGCGGATTTTTTCCTTGGCACTTTCGCAATAGGGGTCGCTGCCATAGCCGGGCAAATGCTGCAAATTGGTTTCCGCCAGCTTTTCCAGCACCTTGGGATGGCATCCTTCGCCGTAATCATTCACAAAGAACAGTTTTTCGCTCATAACTCCGTTCCTTTCAAAGAACAAATATCACCGAGAATTATAGCAAAAAGAACACCGCTTTGCAATCACAGAACCACCCTTTCCGGTGCAAAAACAAAATCTGAACAACGTTTCTTTGTTGCATACTACAATGCATTGTGATACAATAGTAGTATATAAGTTTCATATGGAGATTTGAAAAGGACGGGTAAAAATGAACATTGATTTGGAATTGCACGGGGATAAAATTTCTGTTAAGTGCGCTATGCAGATACCCCAGAGCGAATGCCAATTTTCACTGAATAATCTACTGAAAATTACAAAGATCAGAAATAACGAAGCAGACGTGAAAATCACATCGGAACAGATAATGAATATGCCTTTTCAACCCACCCTGCGTCAATATCTCCTGGGCAACCTGGTGCCCGGTGTCCTTTGTGTGGAATATGAGGGATGTTTGAATGGCAATTTTCTGTTCATGGAGGAAAATATCAGGCTTTTGGGATTCTATAATGCATGGTATCCCCTGGTAGCAGATGATGAAGAAACATATGAAGTTACGGTGCATGCAGACGATCGGTATGAACTGATTCAAGGGGTATATGATCCGGAAAACGGCACCTGGGCATATTCTACCAAGAATCAGAATTTTGTCGACTGCCACATCATGCTGATCAACCGGGAAAAAGCCTGCAAGCTGACGGTAGAGCATACGGATATCTGGTATTTCCACAAGGAACAGGAAAAAGCGGCGCAGGCATTATTTCACGGATTTTCTCAAGTGTATGAATTTTACAGAAAGCTGTACGGCCATGGAATAACCGGTAAATCCATCATTGTGTTGCTGCCGGAAAAATATAAAGGTATGGGGGCCTATCAACGAACGGGATTGACGGTCTTTGCGGAAGTAAGCAAAAATACGGAATGGCTGTTGCATGTGCTGTTTCATGAGTTGGGTCATAATTATGCTACAGGCGCACCTTACACATCCTGGGAAGACTGGCTGAATGAAACCCATGCGGAGTGGAGTGCGCTGCTTTATTGGCAGAAATATCATCCTGCTTTCTTTGAACAATTGATGCGGGAAAAACGGCAAAGATATACCGGAACCTATTGCCTGAAACCGGACGGGGAAAACAGACCGCAGGATGTTCACCTGACGGGCACCCTGATCTACGGGGATATTTTCCAGCAGTTTGGTGCGGATGCAATTACCACCCTTTTACAAACCTTCGATGAACTGAAATTGAAGGATACCGCCCATTTTATGCAAGCCCTTAAAGAAAAAAATAAAGCGTTGCATAAAATGCTTCTGCCGTATATATACTCACCGCATCGTACTGATCAATAAAAACACTAAACCTGATAACAAAGGAGTATCCGCCATGTATGTCGAAACCAACCGCTTAATCATCACCAACTTTGATCTTTCCATGGCACAGGACGTGCATCTCAATTCCTTGGATGAAGATAACCGCCGCTTTGTGCCGGATGAAGTATTTGAAACGTTGGAAGAGGCCAAAGAAACCATTGAATACCTGATGAGCGTATATGAAACCGGGGATGGGCCGCTGGTGCATCCGGTGCTTTTGAAGGACGGCACCAACATCGGCTATGTGCAGCTGGTGCCCATGGAGGAAGGGTATGAAGTGGGCTACCACATTGGCAAGCCC
>JAZUQI010000326.1:0-6096 GCA_045605625.1 Clostridia bacterium | reverse complement strand
TTATCCCACATGGATGGAAAAATTCTGCTCAGCCGCCATCGGGAAAGGGATACCTGGGAAACCCAGGGCGGCCACATCGAAGAGGGGGAAGACCCCATTCTGGCCGCACGCCGGGAACTGACGGAGGAAAGCGGTGCGGCGGTGTATGAACTGACGCCCTTGTTTGATTACGTGCATGAGGGCACAGGCCTTGGAGGCATTGCTTATCGGGCGGATATTGCCAAGCTGGATGCTCTCCCGGATTTTGAAATGGCGGAAGTGCGGCTGTTTGACGCCCTGCCGGAAAACCTGACCTACCCGGATATCACCCCGGTGTTGTTTGCCGAAATGGAAAACATCAATAAGGGGAAAAATTACAAGCGCATACTGCTCACCGTCAGCTATGACGGCACGGCGTACAGCGGCTGGCAGTATCAGGATAACGCCCCCAGCGTGCAAGAGGCCCTGGAGCAGGCCCTGGAACAGGCCCTGGGAACGTTCACCCGGGTCACCGGGGCCAGCCGCACCGATGCCGGGGTGCATGCCCTGGGGCAACGGGCCCATTTTGATACCTCCGCCACCATTCCGCCGGAAAAATATCCTTTTGTGCTGAACCGCTTTCTGCCCCCGGATATCCGGGTGACGGAGGGGAGGCAGGTGCCGCTGCATTTCCATGCCCGGTATCAGGCGGCAGGCAAATGGTACACCTACCGCATTCATAATGCGCCCCAGGCCAGCGCCCTCTACCGGAATTTGACGGCCCATGTGCCGGTGAAACTGGATGAACAGGCCATGGACCGGGCCGCCCGGCAGCTGCTGGGCACCCATGATTTTGCGGCCTTTGCCGCCGCCGGGGGCAGCGCCAAAACCACAGTGCGCACCATTGACGCCGTTTCCGTTACAAGGGAAGGGGATATGGTGACGCTGAAAATCCACGGCAACGCTTTCCTGTACAACATGGTGCGCATCATTGCCGGAACGCTGGTGTACATCGGCCAGGGCAAACTGGATGCCGGGTGCATTCAGCGTGCGCTGGAAACGGGCAGCCGGCTGGAACTTGGCATCACGGCCCCGGCCAGCGGCCTGGAACTGACCCGGGTGGAATACGCCCTGGACGGGGAATGAGCCATGCATTTTGTGAAAGCCAAATCCATCCTCACCCCTACCGCCATGAACCTGTACCGGGGGTGCCTGCACGGCTGCATTTATTGCGATAGCCGCAGCAAATGCTACCAGATGCAGCATGACTTTGAAGATATTGAAGTGAAGGAAAATGCGCTGGAACTGTTGGAAGATGCCCTGAAAAGAAAGCGCAGGCCCTGCATGATCGGCACTGGGGCTATGACAGACCCCTATATCCCTTTGGAAAAAGAATTGTGCCTGATGCGTGGGGCCTTGGAGTTGCTGGAGGGGTATGGCTTCGGGGCGGCGGTGCAGACAAAATCCACTCTGGTTTTACGGGATATGGATCTTCTGCAGCGCATCAACGAAAAAACCAAGGCCGTGGTGCAAATGACCCTTACCACCTGGGATGATGATTTGTGCCGGGTGATTGAGCCAAACGTCAGCACCACCAGCCAGCGGTTTGAAGCCCTGAAGCGGTTCCGGGATGCCGGGATTCCCACAGTGGTGTGGCTGTCGCCCATTTTGCCCTTCATCAACGATACGGAGGAAAATATCACCGGTTTGCTTGGCATGTGCGCCGAGGCCCAGGTGAAGGGCGTCATCTGCTTTGGCATGGGGCTGACGCTGCGGGAAGGGAACCGGGAATATTTCTACCGGCAGCTGGACCGGCATTTCCCCGGCCTGAAGGGGGAATATATCAAGCGCTATGGCAACCAGTACGAAGTGCCAAGCCCCAACAGCCGCCCCCTGATGGCCCTTTTCCATTCCCTGTGCGGGGAAATGGGCCTGATGCACGATAACGATCAGATTTTTCAGTACATGCACACCTTCGAAAACAAAATGCAAAAAACGTTTTTTGACTGAAAGGCAGTTCCGGGTGAACTGCTTTTCTTTTTCTTTTGGCAGGAAATTTTTTGCTTTTTCCGGCCGGGCAAAGGCCCTGTCAAGAGGCAAATGTTAAAAGAATGTTACGTCCTTCTTATTTTTTGACATTCATTTTATCCACCGCCCTTTGTGGATAAAAACGGCAAAAAACAGGGGGTTATCCACTGTGGATAACTTGTGAAAAGAGAAAGTTATCCACATCCTGACGGTGAAACAAGGGTTTTATGCCCTTTTTTCGGTGGATAACTGTGGATAACTTTGTGGATAATGTGGAAAAACCCGTTTTCGCATAAAAAACGGGAATATTCCGGATATACACCGAAAAACCGTTGATTTTCCGTCAAAAAGCACAGATTTGGTGTGTATATGCTGCATAGAAAGGGAAGATGTTAAAAAATCATTGTGGATAACCGGGGAAAACGTCTATGAAAAAAGATTTAAGAAATTTGTGACTTGACAGTCTGCCGCTGGCCTGCATCTCATATTTTATTTTGGGAGGGATGGGCATGAAACGATGGGGAATTTATCTGGCGGCGGTATGCCTGGTGGGGGCAAGTTGCCTCTTTTTGTCACAAGGGGAAAAGGCATCAGCGCCCTTGCCCACGCCTGCGGCGGAGCAGGTGCCGGGGCCGCTTCAGGGGCGCATCATTTTGGTGGATGCCGGGCATGGGGGCTATGACGGCGGCGCTCGGGCCGGCACCAGCGGCCGGTGGGAGAAGGACATCAATTTGCAAATGGCCCTGGCCCTGGAAGCGGCGCTGAAGGAACAGGGGGCTCAGGTGGTGATGACCCGAAGGGAAGACCGGGATTTTGCATCCACCAAACGGGCAGATTTGGAAGGGCGGCTGCAGCTGGCCCGGGAACAGGGGGCGGAACTGCTTCTATCCGTGCACATGAACAAATACCACGATGCAAGGGAATCCGGCCCTCAGGTGTTTTACAGGAAAGGGCAGGAGGAAAGCAGGCTGCTGGCCGGGTGCATTCAGGCGGCGCTGATTGAACACCTGCACCCGAAGAAGGAGCGAAAGGCCCTTGCAGGGGATTATTTCATGCTGTCTCTGCCCGTGCCATCGGTGCTGGTGGAGTGCGGCTTTCTTTCCAATCCGGAGGAAGAAGAATTGCTTTTATCCCCGGATTACCAGAAAAAGCTGGCACAGGCCGTGGCCCGGGGTGTTGTGGAATTCGTGCAGCTTGTGCCATAAAAAAATGCACCCCGAAGGGTGCAAAAGAAAGAAAGAGGAAAAGGGGTTACATGGAGCGGTCGTCCACCACACGCAGGATCACTTTCAGTTCCAGATATTCGCCGTCGCTGACGTCGATGAGGCTGATGGTGGGGTTATCGATCTGGGCGGCCAGTTCCGGATCCCGGTAAACTTTCAGGGCAATTTCATCGCCCTCGTTGTGGCCCTGCACTTTGCCGATCACCGCATCGCTGGAGGCGGTGATTTCGCCGTCCACTTCCACGATGATATCCCCGGGCAGCAGGCCCCCTTCCGCAGCAGGGGAACCTTCATCCACTTCCTTCACCAGGGCGCCCTGGGGCAGGGCCCCTTTGGCCTGGCTGGTGATGGAGGTGACGGTGACGCCAAGGCGAGGTTTGCCAAGCAAGGGATTATTGGCGGCGGACTGGGTGGGTTCATCCCCTTCCGCAGGGGCCGGGGCGGCGGAGCCGTTGTAATCCCGCAGCACCTGTTCAATCAGGGGCTTAGCCACGTTGATGGGAATGCACATGCCGATGTTATCAATGGAAGCGGTGGTGAACAGGCCGTTGGAGGAATATTTCCGGGAGGGAATGCCCTGCAGCTGGCCCAGCACATTGAACATGCCGCCGCCGGAGTTGCCGGAATTGATGGCGGCGTCCACCTGAATCATGGTGTTGGTGATGGAGGTGCGGCGGCCGTAGCGGTCATAGATGGTATCGGTAATTTCCCGGTCCAGGGCGGAAACCACGCCCACGGTTTGGGTGCGGGCAAATTCTTCCCCCAGGGGGTTGCCGATAACGATGGCCCATTCGCCTACTTGCAATTGATCGCTGTCCCCCAGGGGCACGGCAGGCAGGGAAAGCCCCGGCACCAAGAGGATGGCAATATCCAGATCGGAATCGAAGCCCACCACCTGGGCATCGTGTTCGCTTTCATCGTTGGCAATGGTGATGGTCACCCGGCTGGCGTCTTCCACCACGTGGTAGTTGGTCAGCACATGGCCGTAATTGGAAATCACCACGCCGCTGCCGGTGCCGGAGAGGTTTTCTCGTCCGGAATCGGGGCGGCCATAGCCGTAGCCATACCCATAGCCATAATAAGAATAGGAAATGGTGTAGTTATTCACCCCCACCACGCTGTTACGCACGGTGTTGGCCACCTGAATGAAGGGGCTGGTGACCAGGGCAGGATCCGTTTGCGTATTGATGATGGCATCAATTTCTGCGGAGGGGATGGTATCCGCCCCGGCGGAAATCAGGGTGCAGCCCACCATCACCGTTACAAGCAGCAGGGCCAGCAGGCCTTTGAGCAAAGGGTTGTTTTTCATAAATGAGCCTCCTTAACCGGTTGAACCGGAAATCAATGATCCATGCCCAACTTCTGGGTACAGCTTGATTGTAAACCAAGAATATGAAGGAAGTTTGAACAGATGATGAAAGAATCATGCGCAAAAGGTACATTTTTTCGATTTACAGCCCGGTGAAATCAAACAGGGGAGTGAAGGCGGCATCGCTGGAGGATTTTTCCTGGGTGTAGCCGGATAATTGCAGCATTTCAAAGTGGCTCAGCACCCTTTCATATTCCGGATCGGTTACGGTGCGGTCCAGCCCCTTGATGGTACAGAAGGGCTGGGGCGTGTATTGCCGCATGAGGGAAACGGGGGTGCCTTTGGGCAGGCTTTCCGCAATGAAATCCAATACCTGCATGGAATCTTTGGTGCAGCCGGGGAGGATCAGATGGCGGATGAGGGTGCCTTTTTGCATCAGGCCCTTTTCATCATACACCGGGGTGCCGGTCTGGCGGCACATTTCCATAATGGCCCGGGAAGCCACGTCAAAATAATCCGGGGCCTTGGCGCACAGGGCGGATAGCCGGGGGGAAACGTGCTTCAGATCCGGCAGGTAAATATCCACCACGCCCTCCAGCATGCGCAGCGTTTCCATGGCTTCATAGCCGCCGCAGTTCCACAGGATGGGAATGGGGGGCTTGTAAATGGAAAGGGCCTGCAAAATTTGGGGCACGAAGGGGGTGGCGGTGACGAAGTTTAAGTTGTGGGCCCCCTGTTCGTACAGGGACTGGAAAATTTCCGATAACCGCTGCACGGAAATTTCCTTGCCGTGGCCCTGGTGGGACAGGCTGTGGTTCTGGCAATAGGCGCAGCGCAATGTGCAGCCGGAAAAGAAGAGGGCACCGCTGCCCTGCGTGCCGGAAATGCAGGGCTCCTCCCAGTGGTGCAGGGCGGCCCTTGCCAGCTTTAACGTATCGCCCATGCCGCAAAAGCCGGGCTTTTCAGAGCGGTCTACCCGGCAGTTGCGGGGGCATAATGTGCATTGTTCCATGGTGTGGCCTTTCATTGAATTCAGAATGAAGAATGAAGAATTCAGAATTATGGTTTGTTTTGAAAAAAGTGGTATGTGGTCTTAAGCGGTTTATCATCAAGTATCAGGGAGAAAGCAGAAAAAAATTTTCTTCAGGAAATATTCCCTATCGGTTTTCGGGAGAGTGCGAGAGGGTGCTTTTGACGCAAAAGCATCCTCTCGCATATTATTCCGTTTTTTTCGTTTCCCCTTAATGCTCCGGTTTGCGCACGGAAGGGCGGCGGCGCCGGGTGGGCTGGTGTTTGTTGATGGGGGTATCGCCCCGGAGGGCAAACAGCTGGTCACGCAGCTTGGCGGCCTTTTCGAAATCCAGGGCGGTGGCGGCGGTGAGCATTTGCTCCTCCAGCTGGCGGATCCAGGCATCTTTTTCGTCCTGATCCATGGACGGGGAAATTTCTGCGCTGGCCTTATCCGTGATTTCCAGAAGCGCCCGGACGGCGGTTTTGATGGTTTCGGGGGTGATGCCGTTTGCCTCGTTGTAGGCCTCCTGAATGGCCCGGCGGCGGTTGGTTTCGTTGATGGCGTTC